>JAAXZI010000173.1 GCA_012719955.1 Phycisphaerae bacterium
ACCTGGGCTCTCGATTTCAGAGCCGTGGCCGCTGCCGCTCTTCTGACCAACGAACCATCGCGAGCAGCAAAAATCGTGAACCCACCTCTGAAGAGGTGGGCCACCCGTGGAGATGGGTCACCCGACATATCCATACTTCCACTCTCGTCTCAACTCCCGCGCTCGCCTATTCCCACTTCTCACTTCTCAGTTCTCACTTCTCACTTCTCACTTCTGACTTCTCACTTCTGACTTCTCACCTCGCGAAGCGCCCGCGCTTCGCGCTCTCCTCTCCAATCTCGTCCGCGATGCGTTCAAAGTACCGCCCCACCTTCTGACGATATTGGAGCGGCACGTCGACGCCGGCCGCACTCACGGCCCGGTCCGCCGCCCCGGGATCGGTCGTCAGCGGGTTGGCCTCGTGGCGTACGCCGGGCCGGTTGCCGGGTCTCGACAGCCGTGCGTTGCGGCCCTCCTGGCCGCTCTCCGTGGCCATGCGCATGGTGGGCAGATGGCCGTACAGGCCGATGTTCTGCAGCGAGCTTCGCTGCATGCTGTATCCACCACCTGAGCCGACGCCTGACTGGTTACCCATGCTGGGCAGACCGGCCTCAGCGAGCAGTTGATCGATCGTATTACCCAGGTTGGCGTCAAGCTGCGGGGAGAACTTCAGGCAAGTGCCACCCTTGTCGCCCATCCCCTTGCAGCGGCTCAGGAAGCTCTCCAGGATGTCGGCCGCCTCTTTGGACTTTTCGGCGGCGCGCGTGCCGGAGAACTCGGCCAGGCCCGTTTCCGCCGAAGCCTGCACGTCGGTCACGGCCGACTCGCGGACCTTGCGGGCGAAATCCTCGGCGGTCTGTTTCAGGTCGCTGAGCCTCTCGTCGTCGGGCAGGCCGGCGGCGTGCTCCTCGACCGCATCGAGCAGGGCCTCCAGCGCTTCGCGCACCTGGCGCTGCTCCAGTTCGAGGTCGCGCATGCGGGCCTTGAGCTCCGGATCGTCGCCGGAGTCTTTGCCTTTGAGCGCGGCCATTCGCTGCGCGAGGTCGCGCTGACGCTGGTAGATGGCGACGAAGAGGGCCTGGTCCTCCATGAGCGGGTAAATAGAGGCCAGGTACTCCATCGGCTCGGTGGCCTCCTTCTGGAGCTCCCTGCGCTGCTCGCCGGCCTTCTCGGCCAGTTTGCGCAGTTCCTGCTCCATGCCGGCCACGGTCATGTTCTTCATCCTGCTCATCTTGCGGGCCTGCTCGCCGGCCTCCCTCATCTGTTGGGCGAGCTTTTCCAACTGCGGCGAGAGCTTCTTGTCGAGGTCGTAGGGCAGCTTCTGCCGGGCCATCTTCGCGGTTTCGCGGGCCGCCTGCTCGAACCGCTCGGAGAGCTCGTCGAGTTTCTGGCGCTGCTCCTCGGAAAGCGGGCTCTCGGGCGGCTGGTTTTCGATTTCCTCCCGGAGCTTGCGTATTTCTTCCAAGAGGGCTTCGAGTTCGCGGTTGGCCATCTCGTACTTGGCCCGCATGACTTCCAGGCCCTCACGCGTGGTGATCATCCGCTCGTAGTCCTGCTGGGAGATGATGCGGATGGTGGCGACGGTACTTTCAGCACCCTTGGCGCCGTCCGGGTCGTTGTCTTCCGCGCGGGCGAACACTTTGATCACGTCGCCGGGTTCGACACCGTACTCGCCCAGGGAGAGATTCGATTCGCCTGCCCAGCGGGCGGGCGCGGGCTGCGGAATGGCCACATCCGTGGGCAGGGGCCGGGAGTCGTTGAGGCTGCGGTACAGCCGGACGCGCGTGATGCCGTAGTCATCCTCCGCCGAGAGCATCACGGGCAGGATCGCGTCCGGTGTGGCCAGCGATTCCGGCGGAGGCTCCATGATGCGGATGAACGGCCGTTCGTCGGCCAGCAGCGTGATAGGGAAGGTAAATGCATCTGTCGATTGCTGGTGGTCGATGTCGGTCAGGTGGATACGAGCCTGGCCTTCCCCGTCGATAACAAAAGTCCCCACGGCCTCGCGCGGGTCCAAACCCGGCCTCATCTCCACCCTCGCCGGCCGGATCGCAGCGAATGAAGGCGCGGCTCCCCCTCGTCCCTCCACCCTCGCCCCTCCAC
>JAAXZI010000174.1 GCA_012719955.1 Phycisphaerae bacterium
AATACATACGCCGAGCCGGTAGTGGTCCCGCCCGCGTGGTCGCTGTAAGGAGACCCGATCACGACCGTGTCGCCAGAGACAGAGACGGAGTGCCCAAAATAATCATAAGCGGCGGCCTCGGAGGCGGTCAGCTTGGCCTGCTGCGTCCAGACGCCGGCCGTACGCACGAATACATACGCCGAGCCGGTAGTGGTCCCGCCCGCGTGGTCGCTGTAAGGAGACCCGATCACGACCGTGTCGCCAGAGATAGAGACAGAGTACCCAAAATAAGCATAAGCGGCGGCGTCGGAGGCGATCAGTTTGGCCTGCTGCGTCCAGATTCCATCCGCACGCACGAACACATACGCCGAGCCGGCACCGTACCCTCCGCTGTGGCTGTCGTATCGAGCGCCTATCACGGCCGTGTCTCCGGAGATGGCCACGGAATGGCCAAACTCGTCAAACGTGGCGGCATCGGCGGCCAACAACTTCACAGCTTCAGGGGCCGCTATTTCCGGACATAGATCGCAAGCGTCGCCGTTCCCATCCCCGTCCGCATCGTCTTGATCGGAGTTGTGGGTTCGGGGACAGTTGTCCTCTGGACAGGTGTTGAGGCTGAATCCGGGATCACCGTACCCGTCGCCGTCGGAGTCCGTGCAGACGTCGATGCCATCGTGCTGGCCATCGCAGTCGGTGTCCACAATCCAGGTAATCTCGTCTGAGATTACTTCATCAGAGTAGATCGTTGGACACATGTACGGGTCCGGCTCCGTGCATTCAGGATCGTAGCACTCCGCAGAAATGCGGACGCGCCACTTTGCGCCATGGTCTTTCGGTCCGGCTACTGGCTGGAAGGAGGTGAAGCTGCCGGTCCAATAAATTCCCCCCGGGACATCTTTCCAGGACGCACCGGCGTCCAGGCTTTTTTCCCAGATGTAGCGGATCCACGGCGAGGAAGAATTGACAGTGACGGAAAATGTCGCCGCCGCCCCCCCGCAGGTGACCTAGCTGGTCGGCTGCTCTGTTATCACTGGCACCCGGCAGATATTTCCCCCTTCCGGCGTGACGCTGACCGAATCGAACAGCACGCGGAAGGTCTGGCCCGTAGAACTGCCGGCCTGCAGCATCAGGAACATGCAGGGGCTGGTGGCGGTGAAGACAGTGTTCACGTAGCATCCCGACTCCGCAGGGCCGTTCCATGGTCCCGCGCAATACTCTTCCCATAGGACCAGCGGGGTGACGCCGGGGGTGTACTCGTTGTAGGGAGACCTGTTTGTCGGTGGAAATTCCCCGATCAGTACCTTGGCAAACGTGCCCGGTCCGGGAAATAGCCCGTGTGCGGAGGCGATGCTGAGTTGATAGGTCTGTCCTGGTTGCAGATACAACACCTGCCAGCAGCCCCCGACGGTTGCGGAATCAGAGGGAGTGGGTCTGAAGATTGTCAGACTTGGGGGCGACCCGGTTGCGGGGAAGGAGCTGTTTGCGAAGTCCAGAGAGACAGGTGAGGGCTGAACCTTGCCAAGACATCCAACCAAAGGGGCCGTCATCAAAGCCGCCGTTGACGACTAGTTCCTGTCCCTTCAAAGGGATTGCCCAGGCACAGCACAGAAGTGCGACCCCGATTGCCGGACCGGTTTTCATTTGGCGCAGAGACACAGATTCGCCCTCCGTACGTGCTGTGTTCAAGATTGCCGCCAGCCCGAGGGTCCACGTCGCGCCCAGGGCTGTTATTCTCCGCTGAGGTTGGGAAATGCACGCAGACGTATAGTACCTTGTCAGTCCATGATTTTCAATGCCCCGAGATCTCCTGGCTGCCGCTGTCGGGGGCGCTCATGGCAGCTATTCAGGGAGTTCCTCTCGTCGTTTGCCCGGCGAGATGGACCCGCGGGGGGCGGGCTGCCAGAGTGTCGCCGACGCCATGCCCATCCGCCGGAGTACCGACGTATGGGCATACCACCCGGCCATCCGTCTTCTTCCTGAACCCTGAACCCCGAACCCTGAACCCTCATCCCTCGCCGCTCCTTGCCGCTTCCGGCCAGTTGGGTTGGCGGGGATCTTCCGGGTATACTCGCTGCCGGGGGCATCCGGCCGCGGCAACGCGGAACTGGTCAATCAGGAGCACGTTCATGAAGCGATTGAATGGGGTTGGCCTCCAGGACGTTCAGGCGGTCTACAGCGGGCCCGAAGGCCGGCTGTGGGAATTGCTCATGGGCGAGCAGATCCACATCGGCGGTCTGCGCTCGTCCATGGATCTGGCCGGCAAGGCCGGGATACAGCCTGGGATGCGAGGGGTAGATCTGTGCTGCTGCACGGGGGCGGGGATGCGGTTCCTGCTTCGCTTCCGCGAGGTTGAGCACATGCACGGAGTGGACGCGACGCCGGCCATGATCGAACTGGGCCGGCAGCGCTGCCGGAACGCGGGATTGGCCCAACGGACCGAATTCACGCTGGCCGAGGCCATCCGCACGGGGTTGCCTTCGGAGTGCGCGGATTTCGTCTGGGGCGAGGACGCCTGGTGCTATGTCGAGGACAAGGCCGCGCTCATCGCCGAGGCGGTGCGGCTGGTCAAGCCCGGCGGCATCATTGCGTTTACCGACTGGGTCGAGGCCGGCCCCGGACTGAGCGACGCCCAGGCGGAGCGGTTCATGCGCTTCATGAAGTTTCCCACGCTTCAGGATCTTAAAGGCTATCCCGATCTGCTGGTTCGCAATGGTTGCGCGGTGCAGACGGCGGAGGACACCGGGCGGTTCGCGCCCTGCGTGGATCTGTATCTCAACATGGTCGAGATGCAGCTTACCTACGATGCGCTGAGAATCATCGGGTTCGATTCGGCTGTCATGGAAGCAATCGGCTCGGAAATGCGTTTCATTCAGCAGATGGCCCATGAGGGGCGAATCGCCCAGGGCCTGTTTGTGGCTCGCAAGTTATAAGGCGTTTTTCCAAAATGTAGCGGCCGGGCTCCGTACCGGCCGTTTACCGTTAGAACGGTCGGTCGAGAACCCAGCCGATACAAGACCGAAAACCGGGGGTAGGCGATTGGATAAATCCTGCTGCGGCCAAGTGCAGAGTCAGCCCTGCGCCAAGGGGCGGGGGCCGGGCGATCCCTTTGCCTGGTTCGGGCGGATGATCGCGAACTGTCTTGAGTACGCGCAGGCCGCCAAGCGCGAAGGCCGGCCGGTGGTGGGGATTCTGTGCGAGTATACGCCCCGCGAGTTGATCCTCGCGGCCGGGGGCGTGCCGGTGTGCCTGTGCGCGGGTTCGGCGGCGACGATACCGGCCGCAGAAGAATACCTGCCCTCTAATCTCTGCCCGCTGATCAAGTCCACCTTCGGCTATCACGTCAAGCGGTCCAACCCGTTTCTGGAAATGGCCGACCTGCTGGTTGCGGAGACGACCTGCGACGGCAAGAAGAAGATGTACGAGCTGTTGGCCGAGTCGCGGCCGATGATCGTGCTGGAGTTGCCGCAAAAGGCCGACGACGAGGAGTCGTTGAAGGCCTGGGAGCGCGAACTGCGCCGGCTCCAGGCGGCGCTGGAGGAGCGGTTCGGGGTACGGATCACCGACTGCCGGCTGCGCGAGGCGATTGCGGCGATGAACCGCGAGCGGGCCTTGCGCCGGCGGTTGGCGGAATTCATGCGGTTGGAGCCGCCGCCTCTCACCGGCCGTCAGCTTCTCGAACTCAAGAGCAGTATCTCGGGGATACCCGCTGATTTGGAACAGTACGAACAGGCGATTGCGCGGCTGGAGGAGCGGATCGGTCAGGATCAGAAACCGGTCGCGCGCCGGCCAGATGCCGGTGCCACACCGGGCGGGCAAGATGGCTGCCCCTCAAGATTAGGCGGGCAAGATGCCCGCCCTCCGTTACCAGCCGGCGGGGATTCGTGCGCGCCGGTTCGCGTGCTGATGACCGGCGTGCCGGTGGTGCATGGCGCGGAGCGCGTCGTGGATATCATCGAGTCCGCCGGCGGGGTAGTGGTGTGCATGGAGAACTGCACGGGGCTCAAGCCTATTCTCGAAGACGTGGATGCCGCCGCGGCAGACCCGCTGCGCACCCTGGCGGAGAAGTATTACCACCTGCCGTGCTCGGTGATGACGCGCAACGACCGGCGAATGGACCTGCTGCGGGCCCTGGCCAGGGCGTACCGGCCGGAGTGCGTCATCGAGTTGGTTTGGCAGGCGTGCCTGACCTATGACATCGAATCGCACGCGGTGAAGCGGCTCGCGGAGGGAGAGCTGGGGTTGCCCTACCTCAAGATTGTTACGGACTATTCGCCGTCCGACTCGGCCCGTATTGCCATGCGCGTCGAGGCGCTTTACGAGACCACGCGCGCCCGCCGGAATTCACGTTAGGATCCATGAGCACTATCGTCTACTGCTGTCCGTTCGTTCCGGCCGAGTGGATCGCGGCCCACGGGTTGCGGCCGTGCCGGGTAATTCCCGAAGAGCGGGTCGGCGGGGTAGAGGTATATGCCGGTATTTGCCCCTTCGCACGGGCCTTTGCGGGGTCTGCGCTGGCGCTGTTTTCAGAACACCAGTTTCTCGGCGAATCAGGCGGGCAAGATGCCCACCCTCCGAGGCGAGGCGGGCAAGATGCCCGCCCTCCAGACCAGCCGGCCGGCGCTGTCGGGGGGCGGGCATTCTACCCGCCTCATGGGCCGAAGCGCGAGACTCCTGGACCGGAAAACACGCTGGCCCGCGGGGATGCCGTGGCGATCGTTGTGACCACCGCCTGTGATCAGATGCGGCGGATCGCCGACCTGCTGGCGGAGCGCAGCCCGCGGCCGGTCTTTCTCATGAACGTACCCGCCACGTGGCAGACACCGGCCGCCCGGGAGTTGTATGCCAGTGAACTGCGGCGGCTGGGGCGATTTCTCATCAGCGTCGGCGGGCGGCCTCCGTCAGAGCGGGAACTGGCTCGGGTGATGCTGGAGCATGAGGCGGACCGCGCGCGAGAATGTGCTCTCCAAACCGGCCATCGCTCCCCCATCCTTGAAAACGTGGGGCTTGCGCGGGCAGTAGAGGGGCAAGGCATCCCCTTGGCCCTGGTGGGCGGGCCCTTGCTGCGCGAGGATGTCGTCCTGTTTGAGCTGGTGGAGCGGGCCGGAGGGCGGGTGGTTCTGGACGGGACCGAGACCGGCGAGCGGACCCGGCCGGCGCCTTTTGACCGCAGCCGCCTGGACGCCGATCCGTTCGCGGAGCTGGTGCGGGCGTACTTCGAGACCATCCCGGATCCCTTTCGCCGGCCGGACACCCTGTTGCATGAATGGCTGCGGCGCGAGACGGCGTCACGTGGAGTTCGCGGCGTGATCCTGCATCGATACGTCTGGTGCGACAATTGGCACGCCCAGACGCAACGGTTGAAGGAGACGCTTGGCCTTCCCGTACTGGATCTGGATGCGGGAACGGGCGGCAGTGGCCGGACGCGGTCGGCGGCCCGCATCGAGGCGTTTGTGGAAATGTTGGCGATGACATGAGCGAACAGCCCCGGCAAATTACGCTTGACGAATGGGAGGCGCGGTATGCGTGCCTGCGCGCCGCGGGCGTGCTGCCGGAGTATTCCTATGGCGGACCGCTGGGCCGGCACGTTCGCGACGGCGACCTGCGCCTTCGGAAGCTGCGCTTCGACAACTCACCGGCGGCCCTGCGCCTGTGGAACTTCCTGCTGACTGAGGAAGAGCGGCTGCACCAGGCCCGCCGTACCGGCAGCAAGCTCGTCGCGACCATGAAGGATCTCGGCACCGTGCCGGTGATTGTCTTTGCGTTGGAGGGTCTGGTCGCTTTCTATCCGGACGGGACGTGGTGGACGCCCTGCGTGATGGAGCATTGCGACGGCCTGCTGCGGGTGGCCGACACGCTGGGCATACCGGATACGTTCTGCCCTGTGCGGGCGATGCTGGGGGCGTTTGTCGAGGAGCGCCAGTTTCCCCGCCCGGACCTGATCGTGTGCAGCGCGGGGGCGACCTGCGACGATTTTTCGGCCATCGCCGGACGGCTGGAGAGCCTGGGATTTCCCATTTTCTGGTGGGAAATACCTCATCGTCAGGCGTTTACCGGAGAAGAGGCCGTCCAGCTCCCCAACGGGTTTGTGGCCGCACGATCGCAGGTGGCGTTTGTGCGCGACGAGTTGGAGCGGGTGAAGGCGGCCCTGGAGGGACTGGCCGGACGCCGGCTGGATGAGGCGGCCCTGTCGGACGGCATTCGTCAGGCCAATGGCGTGCGCGGCTTGCTGGAGGAGCTGCGCCGGCTGGTGTTCACGGCCAACCCGTGCCCGCTGCCCGCGATGGAGTTGCTGATCGCGGAGATGTTCGCCATCCACTTCTGCTCGGACCGCGCGGAGTGTCTGGTGATCCTTGCGGAACTGGTCGATGAGGTGCGCCGGCGGGTGGAAGCGGGCCTTGGGGTGTTGTCGCCGGAGGCCGTTCGTGTGTATTGGGTGAATCCGGTGGCCGACCTGCGCGTGATGAACCTGCTGGAAGAGTGCGGCGGGCGGATCGGCGGGACGGACCACATGATCTGCCATGCGCTGGTTCCGATCCCGGAGGATGTCGCGCCCCTGGAAGCGTTGGCGAGAATGGCCCTGGCCGATCCGATGGTGGGCTCGTCGCGCGAGCGGGCCGCGCGGATCAGCCGGGAGGCCCGGGCCTTAGGCTGCGAGGCGGTGGTGGTGTCGCGTATCCCCGGGGCGAGTCACTGCGGGCTGGAAGGGGCGATCATCGCCGATACGGTCCGGCGCGAGGCGGGACTGCCGGTGGTGGAGATCGAGG
>JAAXZI010000175.1 GCA_012719955.1 Phycisphaerae bacterium
GATCACGATCGTGGCCGGCTCGGCGCAGCTCATCCCCCAGCGGCTCGAAGATCGCGAGTTCCTGCTCTCCTTCGCCAATGCCTCCAACATCGACCTGACCCAGGCCCTGCGGGACAAGATGCGACGCAACGCGAAGAAGTACCCGGTCGAGGTGTACAAGGGCAAATACTGATGCGTATCGCCTGCATCCAGCACGTCAGCTTCGAAGGTCCGGCCAACATTGCCCGTTGGGCTACCGCGCGGGGCCACACGCTGCGCGAGATCCACGTTTACCGGGGCGACGTTTTGCCCTCAGTTGAGACGTTCGATCTTCTGGTCCTGATGGGCGGCCCCATGTCGGTCAACGATGAAGACCGCTTCGCCTGGCTGGCACCCGAGAAAGAGCTGGTCCGCGCCGCCCTCCAGGCCGGTCGGCACATGCTGGGCGTCTGCCTGGGCGCCCAAATGATTGCCAGCGCCCTGGGAGCGAGGGTCTATCGCAATTCCGTCAAGGAAATCGGCTGGTTCCCCATCGAAAGCGTTCCCGGTGAGGCGGCCGACGCGCTGGGCGTCAGCGTCTGGCCCCTCGTTTTTCACTGGCATGGTGAAACGTTCGATCTGCCGGCCGGAGCGGTGCTTGCGGCCCGCTCTCAGGCCTGTGCCAATCAGGCTTTTCTCTACCAGCGCCGGGCGCTGGCCCTCCAGTTCCACATCGAGGTCACGCCCGAGAGCGCGGCCCTGCTGATTCAGCACGCGGGCCATGAGATCGGGACCGGGCCGTGGGAACAGCCCGCCGAGACGCTGCTGGATGCCCCCCAACGATTCCGCCACCTCGAACCGGTGCTGTTCGAGGTGCTGGATCGCTTTGTGGCCATGTCCTGACGCAACGACGCCTGATGGCTTCCGGAAGAGCATTAACAACGAACCCACCCCCGGCTTCAGAACGACGCGCCGCCCCCCAGGACAACCATAACCTCATATTTGCCATAATCTTACAAGCAAAATGGCCCGCATTCTGGCAGGGTCGCGGCCTTCCCGGCAAGTTGGATCGAACCCGCCGGCCTATCCGTCCCTTGCGATTTCCGGCAAGATCGGGGAAGAAAGATACGTTCAGACGCAACGATACAGGCAACGCGGCGCCATCGGTGCCGAGCGAGGCGCTTACGGTGCCCGACGACAAGGAACTGGCACGACTGATCCGCCGTGGCGACGAGGCCGCATTCCGCCGGCTCGTCCAGCGCGAAGCGCCTTACCTGTACGGCATTGCCCGGGCCCTGGTCGGCAACGCCGCCGACGCCGAGGACCTCGTGCAGGAGACCTTCGCCGGGGCCTTCAAAGGCAGGTATCGAGGCGAGTCCTCGCTTCGCACTTGGCTGGTGGGGATCCTGGTCCGGCAAGCAGGCATGCTCCGGCGGTCCCCCTGGTGGCGAAGACGCCGGCCGTTGCGGGATCATGATGCGACAGCCGACCCGGCGGGCAAAGTGGAATCAACGGCTGGCGGCGATGCCTCGAAAGGCGTAGAGGCCCGCCTGGATCTGGCCACCATGCTGGCCGCCCTGTCGCCCGAGCACCGGGCGGTTATCGTGCTAAGAGAGTTGCAGGGAATGACTTACGAAGAGATGGCCGCGGCCCTGGGCATTCCGCGGGGGACAGTCGAATCCCGCTTGCACCGGGCCAGGGAGGAATTGCGAAAACGGTATAAGGGTTACCTGTAGGCCGGGTCGGCGCCCCCGCCCGGGACGATTCAGGAGGCGGACCAGGAAGTCACAATCGGATCATGACGTAGGACAGCGATCATGAGTTGCACTCGCACCATTGAGGTTCACCGGTATCACGACGGCGAGTTGCCGCCCGGGCAGAAGGCCGCTCTGGAAGCGCATGTGGCCGCCTGTGCCGAGTGCAGCCAGTTGCTTGCCGACCTGCGGAGCGTGTCCGTCCTTATCCGCCGGGCGCCGCTGGCCGACCTGCCCGCCGCCGCCGCTGACCGGCTGGCCCAATGCCGGCCGTGGACCGCCGATGCCGGGCTCATTCGCGTGGCAGGCTGGCTCACCGCTGCCGCCGCGGCCGTGCTGATCATCGCGCTGCTGAGGAAACCGGTCGATTCGTCCCCGATGGTCGCCGGTCCGGCCCTCTGGGAGACTCTCGTGGTCACGCCCTCGGCGGACATTCAGGACGAAGCGATTTCCGAGGTGGTCCTGGCCAAGTGGATGGCTGATGAGTTGTCCACGGAGCGGACGGGTGATTTGAGATGACCAAGGCGCTGGTGGTGGTGTGTTTCGTGGCGGCCTTTGCCGCCGGCCTGGTCGTGGGTCTGCAGTGGCGCGCCCCGGAGCCGCCTCAGACCAAGCGACCCAGCCGGGGTGGCGGATGGCTGGCCAGGGAATTGGACCTGACCCCCAGCCAGCAGGAAGAGCTGGATAAAATCTGGTCGCAGATCGCCCGCAGCGGCGGGCGCGAACGTGAAGAACGCCGCCGGCAGTTGTATCGCGAGCGCGACGAAGCCATCGTCGCATTGATCCGCCCGGAAGATGAACTTCTCTACGAGGCGATCCTGAGCGATTACGCGGCGCAAATGGCGGAACTGGACGCCGAATGGCGGACGGCTTTCGACGACGCGGTGGAGCGCACCCGTCAAATTTTGACGCCCGATCAACAGGCCAGGTGCGACCAACTGCTGCAACGGCTGCATCGAGAGCGAGGGCCCTACGACTGGCGACGAGGCGAACGCGACCGCGGCGTCCGCCCCGGGCCACGCGGTGGTCCCCCCGGATCTCGCGGCAGCCCCTCTGGCCCGGCATCGCGGCCCCAGCCCCGGGCCGATGGCCAGGGAACTCAGCGGCAGCGCCCGACTGGACAGGATGTAGTAGTCAACGCGGATTTGTGATGACCGGTCCCCGTGCCGCAGTGAGCGCGTCTCCAGCGGCCGGAACCCCGGGCTGGTCGTCGAGTGGAAGGACTTCGGTTTTGTTCACACCGAAAGTGAGTTGAGACATGAACATCAAACGAATGAGCATTGCCGTGCTTCTGGCCACTGCCTGCGGATGCTGGTCTGTGGCCCAGGCCCAGGAAAACCAGGAGCGTCAGCGCGAACGCACCTGGAACCAGAACCGGGGGGAGAACGGCGCCAGAGAACGCGGGCGAGATCGCGGCGCCCGCCGCAACTTTGAAGGCCGCCGCCAGCGCGGGCCGGATCGTGGCGGCGACCGTGGCCCCGGCGGCTTCGGCGGCCCGGGTGGCCCCGGCGGACCCGGTGGCTTCGGCCGACCCGGCGGACCCGGAGGCCCCGGTGGCCCCGGTGGCTTCGGTGGACCAGGCGGCCCGGGCCCCTTCAGCCCCGAGCAGCGCGAGGAGTTCTACAATCGCGTTATCGAACGGCAGATGGAACGGCTCAGCCGCAACTACGAACTGAGCGACGAACAGCAGGCGCAGGTACGCCAACGCCTGATGGCCCTCCGCGATGAGGATCGATCTTCCGCCGAACAGCGCATGCAGCAGATGAACTCCATCCGTGAGCAGTTCCAGCAACTCCGGCAGCGGCGTGACGGCGGCGAAGAGGTCGATCCGCAACAGTACCGCCAGCTCGGCGAGCAGATGAGGCAAGTCTTCAGCAGCTCACCGTTGATGAACCGTGAGCGAATCATGGGCGAAATGGAGCAGATCCTGCCCCCCGAACAGGCCGCCCGGGGCCGCCAGCGATTGCAGGAGGAGCAGACCCGCGATGAACAGCGGCGACAGGAGTTTCGCCAGCGCTTTGAGCAGTGGCGTCAACAAGGCGGCGATCCACGCGAGTTCTTCCGCCAGCAGCGCGAACAGTGGCGCCAGCAGCGTGGACAAGGCCCCGACGGCCAGGACTGGCCGGCAGACTCCGCCACGCCATCCACCGAAGCGGATCAGGACGGGCAGCAGGGCGATCGTGAACGCCGGCGCGCGGAATGGCGCCGCCGCTGGGAAGAGCGCCGCAACAGGGGTGAATCCGGCGGCGAGGAAGGTTCCGAAGGTGGTGAGGGTCGCAACCGCTGGGACCGCCGGCGCGGCGAGCGCGGAGAGGCCCGCAGCGATAACGAACCGCCGCCCGATGATCCGCTGGGCTCCTGGGAGCGCTACGTTCGCGATTACATCCGCCGCTACAGGCTCGATCCCTCCCAGCAGGCCACGGCCCAGTCCGTGCTTCGCGACATGCTGAACCAGCGCAGGCTGTTCGAGGACAGCCGTCGCAACGACGTCGCCATCATCCAGCAGATCGAGGACCCGGCGCGGCGTCAGCAGCAGCTCGATGCCCTCAACGCGCCGGTCGTCCGCATGTACGAGGAGCTCAAGGCCAAGCTGGAATCGATTCCCACCCTGGCCCAGCGACAGGCCGCCGAGGGCAGAAGGTCCACCACCCAGCCGGCCGGTGCGACCACGCAACCCGCGGGAAACCTGATGCTTCCAGGCGGGAACGCCACCACGCGCCCCGCTCGCGAATGGCGCAACAGCGATCGCCGTGAAGAGCGCCGCGGCCGCCCCGGCGATGACCCCGGCCGCTGGCGCGGCAGATCCCGGGACCGCGATTAACCTTTCCCGGCAAGCCGCCGGACTTGAATAGCAGACGAGGGAGGCCGCACCCAACCCGCGGCCTCCCTCGTTTTATGTATCGCCGGCGCGCCGGCGTCTCGCATTCGAGACAGATGAAACCATTTTTTCGGCGGTTCCATACCCCTCCCTGGTACTTCCATACACTTCTACAAAGTTTTCTTGTGCAAGAAATGCGTCTTTTGCGAACACTTCACTTAGAATCCCCCACTGGTTAACCATACGATTCACTGGGCCATCGCAGGAGCCAAATAATGACCGCCACTTCCATTGCCGAGTCCGGCAGCGCGCGCCTTTTTCCTCCGCCAACCGAGTTCACCGCCAAGGCTCACGTTTCGTCCCTGGAACAGTATCGCCGGATGTACCGGCGCTCCATCGAAGACCCGGAGGGGTTCTGGTCGGAGATCGCCCGCCGCTTCCACTGGCAGCAGCCCTGGACCAGGTTCCGTGAATACGATTTTAAAGACTCCATCTCCATCCAGTTCTTCATCGGCGGCAAAACCAACATCTCGTACAACGCCCTCGATCGCCACCTGGCCACCCGGGGCGACAAGGTAGCCATCCTCTGGGAAGGCAATTCGCCCGGCGAAGACGGCCAGCTCACCTATCGCGAATTGCACGCCCAGGTCTGCCGATTCGCCAACGTGCTCAAGAGCCGCGGCGTCAAGAAGGGCGACCGCGTCTCCATCTACATGCCCATGGTCAAGGAGGCGGCCGTGGCCATGCTGGCCTGCGCCCGGATCGGTGCGATTCATTCGGTCGTCTTCGGCGGCTTCAGCGCCGAGTCGCTGGCGGACCGCATCGTCGATTCCGGCTGCGAAACGCTCATCACCGCCGACGGAACCTATCGCGGGGCCAAGCCTGTCCCCCTGAAGAACAGTGCCGATGAGGCCATGGAAAAGAGCGCCCAGCGCGGTGTCACGGTCAAGACCTGCATTGTCCTCCAACGCGTCGGCGAACAGGTCCACATCAACATGAGGCCCGGGCGGGACATCTGGTGGCACGAGGCGGTGAAAACCGTCTCATCCGAATGCCCCCCGGAGTGGATGGACGCCGAAGATCCCCTGTTCATCCTCTATACCTCCGGCTCCACCGGTAAACCCAAGGGCGTCCTGCACACCACCGGCGGCTACATGGTTTACGCCACCACCACCTTCGAGTACGTCTTCGACTACCACGAGGACGACATCTACTGGTGTACCGCCGACGTCGGCTGGGTCACCGGCCACTCCTACGTGGTCTACGGCCCGTTGTGTGCGGGAGCCACCACGCTGATGTTTGAAGGCATCCCCACCTACCCGGATCCCGGCCGATTCTGGGACATCATCGACAAGCACAACGCCACTGTTTTCTACACCGCCCCGACGGCCATCCGCGCCCTCATGCGCGAGGGCGAAGACCACCCCAATAAGCGCAGCCTCGCCAGCCTCCGCCTGCTGGGCACCGTTGGCGAGCCTATCAATCCCGAGGCCTGGCTCTGGTATCACCGCGCGATCGGCCGGGGACGCTGCCCCATCGTGGACACCTGGTGGCAAACCGAGACCGGCGGGATCATGATCACGCCCCTGCCGGGCGCAATCCCCCAGAAACCCGGCTCGGCCACCCTGCCGTTCTTCGGCGTCAAGCCGGTGGTGCTCTCTCCCGACGGCCAGCGCATCGACGGCCCCGGCACCGGCGTGCTGTGCATCGAGGAGCCCTGGCCGGGGATCATGCGTTCCGTCTACGGCCAGCATCAACGCTTCAAGGAAACCTATTTCAGCAGCTTTTCGGGCCTGTACTTCACCGGCGACGGCTGCCGCCGGGACGAGGACGGCTATTACTGGATCACCGGCCGGGTGGACGACGTCATCAACGTCTCCGGCCACCGCATGGGCACCGCTGAAGTGGAAAGTGCGCTGGTCTCGCATCCGGCCGTGGCTGAAGCGGCGGTCGTGGGCTTTTCCCACCAGATCAAGGGCCAGGGCATCTACGCCTACGTCACGCTCAAGGCCGGCCAGGAGTACAGCGACCAACTGAAGGCGATTCTCGTCCAGCACGTCCGCAAGCAGATCGGCCCCATCGCCGCTCCGGACGTCATCCACTGGGCCCCTGCGCTGCCAAAGACGAGGTCCGGCAAGATCATGCGGCGAATCCTGCGAAAAATCGCGGAAGGCGAGCCGGAACAGATCGGCGACGTCACCACGCTGGCCGACCCGAGCGTGGTGGAGAAGCTGATCAAGAACCGCTGACCGCGCGTGCCGCGATCTGTGTGGGTCACTGCTGTTGAGCAGTGCGGAATGTCAGCGCCGTCCATGCACGGCTCAAGCAGCCTGTCTCATAATGCATCCAGGATCCAGTTGACCTGACCGTCGCGGTGGCCACAGAAGCGGTTGTAGCGCAGCAGCAATTGGTAACAGAACATCGCCGCCAGCAGTTGCGCGCGGTTGTTCTCCAA
>JAAXZI010000176.1 GCA_012719955.1 Phycisphaerae bacterium
CACCTACCCCCATCCGGCCAGCCTACGCTGCCGTGCCCCGGCCCCGTGCCGTATGAGATTCGGCCGTGATCTGAACAAAGTATTCTTCGAGACTGCCGACCTCCAGCCGCAGTTCACGCAGCGGCCAGTTATTCCGGGCAGCCAGACCCGCGATGTTCTCGCGGACGTCCTGGCCCTCCACCACTTCCATGCGGATGCGATTCCACCCATCCACCGCCGTGGCATCCACGGACCGAACGCCGGAAACGCCCCGAATGGCCGTCTCAACCTCCTGCCGGGGTCCGCGAATCTCGGCAATCAGCCGCGAGGCCCCCTTGATACGGTCGCGAATTTCGTTGAGTGTGCCGGCAGCCCGGATCTTGCCGCCGGCGATGATGATCGCCCGCTGACAGACGGCTTCGACCTCCGGCAGAATGTGCGAGCTCAGGATAATGGTGTGCTGCCGGGCCAGGTCGGAGATGAGCTTGCGGGTTTCGCGGATCTGGGTCGGGTCCAGACCGATGGTCGGCTCATCCAGCACCAGCACCTTGGGGTCGTGCAGGAGGGCGTCGGCCAGGCCGACACGCTGCTTCATACCTTTGGACAGGTGACCGATGGGCCGGTCGATGAACTCGCCAAGCCAGCAGCGATCAGACACCCGCTTGATCGCGGCGGCGCGCTGATCGCGGGCCATGCCTCGCAGCTTGCCCCGGAAGTTGAGATACTCGCGGACCCGCATTTCCGGGTAGAGCGGGTTGCCCTCAGGCAAGTACCCTATCACCCGGCGGACCTCCATGGACTGGGTGAACACGTCAAATCCCGCCACGGAGGCCGCCCCGCTGGTGGCGGGCTGATAGCAGGTCAGAATGCGCAGCGTGGTGCTCTTGCCGGCGCCATTGGGCCCCAGAAAGCCCACGATCTCGCCTTCGCCGACCTGGAAGCTGATATTATCAACGGCCAGGTGCGGCCCGTAGTACTTGGTGAGATTCTTGACTTGGATCATGCCCAGCGT
Source organism: Phycisphaerae bacterium (assembly GCA_012719955.1). Lineage (GTDB taxonomy): Bacteria > Planctomycetota > Phycisphaerae > UBA1845 > PWPN01 > JAAXZI01. The sequence goes on from JAAXZI010000176.1 coordinate 992, forward strand.
CGTTCCTTTCGTGAAAGCGACACCCTCTGGTATCCCATACTCGCTACCCGACACACGAGCCGAGATCACTGTAATCTCTTAGTACGACTATCGTTATCTTCAAGGTTGCCTTCCCGCCGAGAAGATCGGCGGGTTGAGACGCCACCCTCAGCTACGCTTAATCTACGACGTAGTTGAAAGATGGGTTCAGCCCTGCGGGAGTGCCGTAAATCCCCTGCGGGATTCACCCGCCAAGCCTGGCCGTGAAATATCAGTTTGCCGGTCAGGTGTCAAGCCCCTTGCCGAGTCACTCATACCTGGGGCATAATAATCTCAAGGCAAGGAAGCACGCCGAAGCCGGTGGGTCTCTCTCTTGGCGCGGGAGGCCCATTCACGGCGACCGGGAAGGCGAATGAAGAGCCTAGTTATTGTCGGCTGCCCCGACCGGGAGTTCACTGGGAATTCCTGGCGGGTGGTTCATGATCAGTGCGGGAGGACGTACGCGGTTGTCTTTAGCCCGTCCCATAGCCAGTGCAGATACCCTTTCAGTTCAGCCCAGTCGGTTATCGGCCTCGGAGAAGGATGATTACGTGAATTTGAAGCTCCCCGACGGGTGGACGGCTCGGGTAACTGTGTCCAATGGCCGGACAAAGGCCAACGGCCAGTACTTGACCCCGGCCCAATGGCGGCAATGGCTCAGCCGGCCGCTCCAATGGGTTCAGCAGGTCGATCGACGGGATCTCTTGAAGGCCTCCTCGACGACCACGGTCTGCCGGGTCCGCTTGCCGCTGGCCGATGGTCAGCATGTTGACGCGGTCTGCAAGCGCGGCCGATCGCGTTACCTCAGTAAACGTATCCTGAACGTCTTTCGCACCTCCCGCCCTATGCGCACGTGGCGGCGGGCCCACATCCTGCTCAATTGTCATATTCCGACGGCCCGTCCCCTGGCCGTGGTGGAAAAGCGGCGTTTCGGGCTGCTCTTTGACAGCCTCATTCTCACTGAATATCTGCGCGACACCGTAGACCTGGAAAGCCTGCTCACTGTCCACATGCGCGGCCTGAACGAGCACCAGGCCTATCTGCGCAAATTGCAGGTCAGCCGGTGTCTGAGCGACTTCCTGCTCAAGATGCAGGCCTCCGGCCTGTACCATCGCGACTTCAAGGCCCTCAACGTGATCGTCCAGGGCAGCCGTCAATTCGATTCGCCCCGGATCTGCCTGGTGGATCTCGACGGCGTGAAGCGAGTGCGATTCGCCCGGACGCGGAGCTGGATGCGCATGCTGATGCGACTCAACGTGAGCGTGGACGGTTTTCGCCGGGTAACGCTCACCGACCGGGTTCGGCTGCTGCGGTCCTTCCTGCGCGGGATCGGTTGCCAGGAGGATTGGAAAAAGATCTGGCACAAGCTGGCGGCCATGTCCGAGCGCAAGCGACACATCCGCTCAAAACGACAGGAACGGTCGTTCAAGAAGTACGGACGATTCTGACCACGCAACGACAAAACCCGAATGACGAGCAGGCGGCACCGCCCCTGTTCGTCATTCGGGTTTCGTCATTTGTTGAAGTACCCGCTTCAGTCGCCCTCACTCATTCGTCATTCGGGCTTCGTCATTCGTCATTCACCACAACTTCAGTATGTCCTGGAACGTCACCCAGGCGAAGATGCTGATGATCAGGACCAGGCCAATCACCTGGGTGGCCACCTGAACGCGCAGACTGAGCGGTTTGCCCTTGATCTTTTCGATCAACAGGAACACGAACAACCCGCCGTCCACGATGGGCAGCGGCATGAAGTTGATTACCGCGAGGTTAGCCGAGATCAGCGCGAGGAAGTAGAGCAGATAGGGAATGCCCAGGTCCGCGAAGTCTCCGCCCAGCTTGAAGATCCCCACCGGACCGGAGACCTGGTCCATGCCCACGGAACGGGTGATGAGCATCCGCTGGGCCATGATGTACACGTGCTCGACGAAGTAATACGTCTTCCAGATGCCGACCATCATGGCCTTGATGGGGTTGCGATGCTGAATAAGAGTGACCTTGGGCCGGGCGATAACGTCGATGCCCGTGGGGGCGATCCGCTTGGTCCACGCGTCAAGCATCTCCGGCGCCAGAGCCACCTTCTCGGTCTTCGGGCCCGGATCCAAAATGATCTGGTACGTGACCTCCGCCTCCGTAATGCCCTGATCCAGCAGCTCCTTGAGCACGGCGCGCTGGCCGATCGCCGAGTTCACATCGTAGGAGTCGCGGCGGCCGTTCACTTCCACCTCGACGCGGCTGCGACCGTTGATCGCGGTGATCGCATTCCCCACCGGCAGCCCCAGCACGGTCTCGAGCGTCTTCGGAACATGAATAACCGCCGACTGCTCGGGCATGCCCTCGTATTCCCAGCTTACCTTGACGTCCTTGCCGGCCAGCTCTATGAAGCGCCGGGTCAATTCCGACCAGGAAGCGACCGGCTGGTCGTCCACTTTCGTCAGACGCGAGCCGCGCGGCATGACATCCTTCAGGGCCGCGGCCGGCGTCTTCAGCTCGGGGGTGACCTCGGTGACAATGTCGGCAATGGTCGGCGCCCCCATTTCCTGCGTCCAGAAGTTCACCGTCAGCAGCGGCTCCACCGTCCGCCCGAAAGCGGAACGCGCCCTCGGCCGGACCGTTACCACCTGCTCCTTCCCTTCGCGCAGCACGGTGACCTTTATGTCCTTGCCGGGGTTATCCTCGATGCTCTTGCGGATCTCGCTCATCCGCGGAGCCAGGATGCCGCCCCACCGGACAATGACGTCGCCCCGGCGAAGCTCTGACATCGGCTTGGAATCCGGCTCCAGGAGTTCGTTCCACTGGCGCCGGGGCACAAACCCGAGCAAATTCTCATCCTGCTCGCCGGCCTTACCGGTCGGAATGAAGAGCAGGCGGGCGCGCATTTTCGCGGTGACTTCCTTCGGTTCGCCTTCCGGCTGAGGACGGAGAACCTGCATATCCACCCAATCGCCCATGGCATTGGCGGCCACCAGCGCGATGGTGTCGAAATCAGAGACCGGCCTGCCCTCAACCGAGAGAACCACGTCGCCCTTCTGAAGCTGCTGATCGGCCGGCAAGCTCGGATCCGGCAGCGCCAGGGCCACTTCCGTGGTGGCCGGCGCGGCCACGCCGATCTTGAGCGTGTCGTCGCCAGGCAGGCGTTCCGGGCGGATTTTCTGCTGGTATTCCTTCCACTCCCCGGTGGCGGAATCCTTGCGTTTGAAGACCACGTCCAGCTCTTCATCCGGATCAGCCAGCACCACGGCGCCGACCAAATCGCCCCGGTCGGAGATGGAGCGCCCGTTAATCCGGGTGATCACGTCGCCCATCCGCAGACCCGCCCGATCAGCCGGGGAGCCGGGCAACACCATCCCGATCTCGGCGGACGGCGCCTCCATACCCCACATGAAAACGATCATGAACACGAAGGCGGCAAACACCAGGTTCATGAGCACGCCGGCGGACACGATGAACATCCGCTGGCCAATGGGCTTATGCGTGAAGGCGCGGGGATCTTCCTTCACCTGCAACTCGCCGGACTTGTCAATCGCGAAGTCCTCCTGGCCGAGCATTTTCACGTAGCCGCCCAGCGGGAGGATGTTGAAGCAGTATTCGGTCTCGCCCAAGCCCAATTCCTTGGCCGCCCGCGCCAGTTCGGAGTCGGTGGGCTCGAGTTTCTCATGGAGCTGTAGCTCTTTCGCCCGGTTCTCCTCAACGCGTTCGCGCAACCGCGCACGGTACTCCTTTTCCGTAGGCCCCCACCGGAACCCCATTCCCTTCCGCCAGGACGCGATCGCCCGGCCGAACCCGACAGCGAACTTGTCGATCCGAACGTCACACCACTTGGCGGCCAGGAAATGTCCCAGCTCGTGAACAAAAATGACGGCCGAGAAGCCAATGAAAACCAGCAGGAAGTTCTTGGTCGAGACCAGCCACTCCATGGCCGTGGCCAGAACACCTGCATCGAACGACGCCATCAGAAACTCAGGCATGCTCTATTCACCTTTGCTTCGTTATCCCCGCCACCTGCTCACGAGCCCAGGCATCCGCTGCCAACAGGGTCTCCAGGTCCGGGTCCTGCACCACCTTGTGCCGGGCCACTACCTGGGCAGTTAACTCTACGATATCTGGAAAGCCGATTTTCTCCTCCCGGAAAGCCTCAACCGCAGCTTCGTTGGCGGCGTTCATGACGGCCCCGGCCGTCCCCCCGGCCCGAGCCACTTCATAACCCAGCGTCAAGGCTGGAAACCGCGCTGGATCGGGCGGCTCGAAGTTCAGCCGCCGAAGGGTCGAAAAATCCAGCCGCCGCGCACAGCCCTCCAGCCGTTGCGGGTAGGTCATGGCGTATTGTATGGGCGTCCGCATGTCCGGCGTACCCAACTGGGCAATAACCGAGCCGTCGCGGAATTCCACCATCGAGTGAATGATCGACTCAGGATGAACCAGGACTTCAATCGAATCCGGATCCAGATCAAACAGCCAGCGGGCCTCAATGATCTCCAACGCCTTGTTCATCATTGTAGCGGAGTCAATGGTGATTTTCGGCCCCATGCTCCACGTGGGGTGCCGCAAGGCGTCCTGGAGGGTGGCCTTGGCGATGTCCTCAGCGGACCAGGTTCGGAAGGGGCCGCCGCTGGCCGTCAGGTAGATCTTCCGCACCTCCTCCCGCCTGCCGGCCGCCATGGCCTGAAAGACGGCCGAGTGCTCGCTGTCGATGGGCAGCAGCGTGGCCCCGGTGCGCCGGGCCAGAGGCACGATCAGCGAACCGGCTACGACCAGGGCCTCTTTGTTGGCCAGGCCCACCTGCTTGCCCGCCTCAACCGCCGCCACCGTCGAGGGCAACCCTGCCGCTCCCACAATGGCCGCCACGATGAAATCCGCCTCGGGACGGCGGGCCAATTCCACCAGCCCCTCCGGCCCCACCAGCAACTCCGTGTCCTTGTTCAGCACGGCCCGGAGTTCGCCGGCCAGCGAGGGGTCGGCAATGGCCACGGCAGGCGGACGCACGGACCGGGCCTGTTCCGCCAGCTCGCGCCACCGCCGGCGGGCACCCAAACCAACCACCCGATAGGCAGGCCCCAACGCGCTGGTCACATCCAACGTGTTCGTCCCGATCGAGCCGGTGGATCCCAGAATAGTGATTCGCTTACTCACGCCTACGCTCTATAAAAGGAAGCTAATATAGGACTTGCGACACAAACTGACAAGCCAGCGAGCCTTCACGGCAGCCGGGCCGACCGGCTCGACGCATCCCATTCCGGCAACCGCCGAAGACACGACCGATAATGTATAATGGTACCTTGCAGAGCTGGACCACACCCGGCAGTGGCCCGGGCGGTGTGCGGGTCCACTTTACCGCCGGGTTCAACACCGGCCTAACATCTGAAGGAAGGGGGTTCCATGAGTGATGTTCTGCTGACCGCCCGCAAGTTCCGGGTCGAGCGAAAGTCATACGAGATCCCGGGACGCGGTCAGGTCAGTCGGGAGCTTGTGGTCCATCCGGGGGCGGTTTTGATTCTACCGCTGCTGGACGATGGAAATGTCGTTTTGATCTGGAATTATCGTTATGCAGCCGGAGCGGAACTCCTGGAGTTGCCGGCTGGAACACTTGAGCCGGGCGAGGCGCCGGCAACGTGTGCCGCCCGCGAACTTGAGGAGGAAGCCGGATACAAAGCCGGCCATCTGGAGCCGCTGTGCACTTTTTACACCACTCCGGGTTTCACGAACGAGTTCATGCATGCGTTCGTGGCTACCCGGCTGGAAAAAACGGTGCAACGATTGGAGGATAACGAGCAGATCCGCGTCCAGATCATGCGGCTGAGCGAGGCCCTGGAGGCGACCGTCGATGGCCGGATTATTGACGCCAAGACGATCGCCGCTTTGCAGGTCTATCATTATCGTGTAGTGAGGTCCTTATGAGTTGGCGGGATCGACCTTATTCAGGCGACGAAGGACCGGAACTGCGACTGGCGTTCCGCAAACCCAGCACGGCTGTGACGTGGCTGATCATCGCCAATGTCGCCGTCTTCGTGGTCGAGCTCATCTCCTTGAACTGGTCCGGGATGCCTGCCTTCGTCAGGATTTTCGGGCTCAGCCTGAACGGGATCAGAGAGTTCTACTTCTGGCAGCCTCTGACCTACATGTTCCTGCACTCTCCCGACAGCGTGTTCCACCTGCTGATGAACATGCTGGGCTTGTACATCTTCGGCTCGGAGTTCGAGCGGACCTTCGGGCGGCAGAGATTCCTGCAGTTTTACGGCATTTGCGGCGTCGTCGGGGGCATGGCTTACCTGGTTCTGTCCCTGCTCAGCCCCGAGCATCAGAATATGCCCCTGGTAGGCGCCAGCGGCGCGGTCTTCGGGCTGCTCGTAGCGGCGGTGATCTTCTTCCCGCACATCCAGGTGGTCCTGCTGATCTTTCCCATGCCGGTCCGCGTATTCGCCCTGATCTGGGCTGGCATCCTCCTGCTGCAAATCCTCAGTGGCAGCGTCCAGAACGTGGGCGGCGAGGTATGCCATCTGGCCGGGGCCGCCACGGGAATCGTCCTGTTCTACGCCTGGGGAACCATGCCCCGCATCCGTGTCGGCAGCGGCCGGCTCTCCAGCCGCCTCCAGGAAGGCGCGTGGGCGCGCCGGCAGCGTGAAGCGGCCGAGGAGCAGGCCGAGGTGGACCGCATCCTCGCCAAGATCCACAGCGAAGGCCTCAACAGCCTCACCCGGAAAGAGAGGAAAACCCTCGCCGAGGCCACCCGCCATCAGCGCGAGCGCGAGCAGGAATTCGGCCGCCTGGACAGACTGTGAACCGAAATGACCAATGTCCAATGACCAATGACTAATGACTAAAGAGCAACCAAAGCCCCAATGGCGAATGCCCCAGAGGGGCTTTTTTCATTGGGATTTGGTCATTGAGGCCTGGGCATCGGTCATTCCCCCCGGTCGGTTGCAGAACCATACTCTCTCCGCTAAAACTTAAGAATGAGCTCACAGAACTTTGCAAACACAACGACCGATAAGGCCTTCCAGGTCTGCATCAATCCCGATTGCGGGCGTCAGTTTTCAATCGGCGAGGTGATCTTCTCCTGTCCGTCCTGCGGCTCGCTGCTGGATGTCGAATACGACTGGGACCGGCTGGCCGTGCCCGGCTCGATGGAGTTCTTCGAACATCGCTGGAGCAGCAAGGGACTCAAGGCCGAAGGCCGGCTCGACTTCTCCGGCGTGTGGCGGTTCCGGGAATTGCTGCCCTTCGCGCCCCACGACCAGATCGTCACCATCGGCGAAGGCCGCACCCTGCTGGAGGAATGCAACCCCCTGGCTCGCGAGATCGGCATGAAGCCCGGCCGGCTCTTCCTCCAGTATGAAGGGCTGAACCCCTCCGGGAGCTTCAAGGACAACGGCATGACCGCGGCCTTCACCCTGGCCCGCATGCTGGGACGCAAGCGCGTGGCCTGCGCTTCCACGGGCAACACCTCGGCCTCGCTGGCCATGTTCGCCCACAAGACCGATCCGCCCATGCAGGGCATCGTGTTCATCGGCTCCGGCAAGATCGCCTACGGCAAGCTCTCCCAGGCCCTCGACTACGGCGCGCTGACCCTCCAGATCGAGGGCGACTTCGACGCCTGCCTGCGCCGCGTCCGCCAGGTCTCCGACCGCCTGGGCATCTATCTCATGAACTCGGTCAATCCCTACCGCCTGGAAGGCCAGAAGGCGATCATGTACCGGGTGCTGGAAGCCATGAACTGGCAGGTGCCCGACTGGATCATCGTCCCCGGCGGCAACCTCGGCAACTGCAGCGCGTTCGGCAAAGCCTTCCGCGAACTCAAGCAGCTCGGGCTGGTCAATCGCGTTCCCCGCCTGGCCGTCATCAACGCCCACGGCGCCAACACGCTCTACCACGTCTACGAGCGCGATGGCGTGCGCTGGAACGGCGGCCGTTACGACCAGAACAAGGTCAAGGCCCTGTACGCGGCCATGGACGAAGCCCACTTCCTGCCGCACACCGTGGCGTCGGCCATCGAGATTGCCCGGCCAGTGAACCTGCCCAAGGCCCTGCGGGCGCTCGACGTCATGAACGGCGTGGTCCGCGAGGTGACCGACGAAGACATCCTCGAACACAAGGCGCTGGTGGGCAAGTACGGCTTCGGCTGCGAACCGGCCAGCGCCGCCAGCGTGACCGGCCTGCGTCAGCTTATTCGCGAGGGAGTGGTTTCGCCCGACGAGCGGGTCGTCTGCATCCTCACCGGCCACGAACTCAAGGACCCGGACGCGACGGTGATGTACCACACCGGCATCAACATGAAGGCCGTGCAGCCCCCGCCGGCGGTCCCCCCCACCGGCCGGTGTGCAAATCCGCCGCGAAAAGTGGCCGACGACCTCCAGGCCATCTGCGCCGCCCTGGGCGAAAAGCTGCCGGACTAGAAATCAGAAAACCGCAAAGACACAGAGGACGCAAAGAATTCTTTATCTGAATTCCTTTGCGTCCTCTGCGTCTTTGCGGTTCAGATCAATTGCTATCCGCAATGCTAACGGCCGCGTTGCTCCATGGGCACATACGAGCGCAAGGTCGGCCCGGTGTAGATCTGCCGGGGGCGATAAATGCGGCTGTTGGGATCCAGGTGTACTTCGCGCCAGTTGGCGATCCAGCCGGGCATGCGCCCGATGGCGAAGATCACGGTGAACATGTTCACCGGAATGCCGATGGCCCGCAGAATGATCCCGCTATAGAAGTCCACGTTCGGATAGAGCTTGCGCTCCACGAAATACGAGTCGTTCAGCGCGGCCTCTTCGAGCTTCTTGGCGATGTCCAGCAGCGGGTCCGTGCGCTTCAGCTTCTCCAGAACCACGTCGCAGGCCTTCTTGATGATCTTGGCCCGAGGATCGAAGTTCTTGTACACGCGATGGCCAAAGCCCATCAGCTTCATCTTGGAGTTCTTGGCTTTGACCTTGACGATGATCTGCTCAACACTCTCGCCGCTCTGGTGGATCTGCTCGAGCATCTGGACGACGGCCGTATTGGCTCCGCCGTGCAGCGGGCCCCACAGGGCACACACGCCCGCCGATGCCGAGGCCCACATATTCGCCTGGCTGGAGCCGACCATTCGCACCGTGGAGGTCGAACAGTTCTGCTCGTGGTCGGCGTGCAGCGTCAGGATCAGGTCCAACGCACGGACAGCGTCCGGGTCCGGCTCGTAAGGCTTGTTGGGCCGGCTGAACATCATGTGCAGGAAATTGGACACGTAGGGCAGGTCGGGGCGCGGATAGTTCATGGGCTGGCCAACCGATTTCTTGTAGCTGGCCGCCGCGATGGTCCGCACCTTGCTCATGAGCCGGGCGGCGGAGTCCATGAAACGCGCGTCATCCTCCGGCTGCAACAGCACCGGCTGGAACGAATTCGCGGCGTTGATCATGGCCGACAGTGTGCCCATCGGGTGGGCGTTGGGCGGGAAGCCCTCGAAATGATGACGCAGATCCTCGTGCAGATACTCATGCTCGCTGAGCAGCGCGCGGAAGTCGGCAAGCTGCTGGGCCGTGGGCAGTTCGCCGAAAATCACCAGGTAGGCCGTCTCGACGAAATTCGAGTGTTCCGCCAGCTCCTCGATGGGGTAGCCGCGATAACGCAGAATGCCCTTCTCGCCATCGATAAAAGTGATGCTGCTGCGGCAGGAACCGGTATTGGCGTAGCCCTCGTCAAGAGTAATCAGCCCGCTTTGGGCCCGGAGACTCTGAACATCGATGGCGATCTCGCCTTCCGTCCCGACAATCACGGGCAGTTCGTAGGTCTTCCCGCGAAACTGCAAAACAGCCTTTTCGCTCATGCTCGCACTCTCAATTCATCGCGTCAACGAGGTATGCATCCGCCGGGCACGCCCGTGTTGCCTGGCGTCCCGACACACTATTCTAGTTTACGACCTGAAACCGGCCCGTTCGCGGCTCAGCCGTTATAATTACAGGGCCACGGGCTCGGGGTCAAGGGGGACCACCTTGCCGGTACCCTGCGAGACAGCCTTGATGGAGGCAGCCGCCAGGGTCGGAACCTGCACCGGGGGCGTGTGGGCGGTCAGGGACAGGCGAGACACCGCGGGAGCGTGCACGACCGACACCTCGTACAGAATGTGCGGCGAAATCAGCCCCAGTCGCGCCATCTGCCGGAGCTGACGCCGCTGCATCCGGGTGTACGCCAGGGCGGCGTTCCCGTTCGGATCCTCGTAGCAGACCCGCGACTGCCGCCCGTTCTTGAGCACATCCAGGATCCGGTCCAGGCATTCGGCCCGGTACTCGCGCATAAGCTGGTCGGACAACTGCCAGCGAGACAACCGAAGCCAGCTATCCATGGCCCAGCGCAGCGTATGGCGGCTGACGAACCGGTTGACGCGGTAGAACAGCCGCCAGTTCAGCGAAAAAGGCAGGAAGGTGTCCGTCAGCCGTGCGGACAGCACCTGCCCGTGCTCATCGAATACTTCGCGCAGGACGCCGCGCAGCTCGCTCCAGTAGTACGGTCCGATAGTCGTGTCCGCGCGCAGTTCCCAGTACAGGTGGCCGAAGGACATCGTGGTCCGGGTCAACGTCATCTGGCGGGGCAGAAACTTCCCATGGGCCACCGTGTCGGCGGCCAGATGAGAGAGATACCCCAGGGCGAACGCCTTGCCCCGGTCGGTGGTCGCATCTGCCAGGATGGCGAATCCGGTCGTCCAGTGGTGACAGACCTGCTTGATCCGGCTCAGCCGCTTGGCCACTACCACGTCAGCGGCGATGTTGCCGAAGATGTAATCCTTGCGATAGCGGGCCAGGATGGCGGCGACGGCCGCGGGCAGAAGGGGCAGGCAGCCCAGAACGTCGGAAGCCAGTTTGACATGGGTGGCCGGTCCCCAGGCGTAGGCCTCAGCCGGCCCGACCAGGACCAGAACCACGAAAACGATCGCTATCAACCCCCGCTTGGACATCCTTAATTTTGCCACATCCTTCGGCCAACTCAGATCACATTGCCAATGATAGCCCGGCAGGACACCAAAAACCAAGCCCGAAACCTCGACCGGATTGTGGGTTGACATCCCCCATCGGAAGAGCTTTAATCTCTATCGAATTTAAGGCGCTATTGCACTTGCGTGGTGCGGGAGTTCCTCACATGCCGGATATGCCGGAGAGTACGCTGAACCTCAGGATCCGCAAGCAGAACGACGTGTGCATCGTCGAGTTCCTGGACCGCAAGATCCTCGAAGAACACACCATCAACCAGATTGGCGAGCGGCTCGGCGAAGTCATGGAAGACGAGGCGCAGCCCAAACTGCTGCTGGACTTTCGCAACGTGGAGCATCTTTCGAGCGCCGCGCTGGGCATGTTGATCACCCTGAACAAGCAGCTTGGCGAGCGGCAGGGACGCCTCGTGTTGGCCAATATTCACCCCCAGATCTACGAGGTCTTTAAGATTACCCGGCTCAATAAGCACCTCAACATCCAGAGCAGCACGGAAGATGCGATCAAAGCGTTCGCATGACCAGACGGGCGGGCCGGTGCTCTCCCACGCCCGGCCATTGCCTCACCAGGCCGTGATCCCCAGCGATCTCTGTGCCGCGCGCGAGATCGAGGAAGAAATCCTCCGCCAGGCTGAAACCTGCGGCTACAGCCCCGAGTGCGGCTTCGCCATCCGCCTGGCTCTGGAAGAGGCCGTCGTCAACGCCCACAAACACGGCAACAAGGGGGACCCTAACAAAAAAATCGTGATCAGCTATCGCGTCGATCCGCACTGCGTGGTGGTGCGCGTCCGCGATGACGGACCGGGTTTCGACCCCGCCAGCCTGCCGGACTGCACGGCGCCCGACCGGATCGACCTGCCCTGCGGACGCGGTATCATGCTGATGAACGCCTACATGGATTCGGTCACCTACAACGAGCAGGGAAACGAGGTCCAATTAATCAAGGAGAGGTGCTGATGGGCTCTTTCTCCTCTGAGTCACCCTGTTCGCGCGAACTCCGATTGGAAGTGGAGCGCCGCGGCAGCGCGGCGATAGTCAAGCTGGCCGGCGCCGCCCACATGGACGTCTTCAATACCCTGCGGGACCAATTGCTCAGCCTGATCGACGAAAGCACGCCCCAGCTCGTCCTGGACTTAAGCGACCTCGATTTCATCAACTCGGCGGGCCTGGGAGCACTCATCGCCGCCCACCGGCGCTGCCAGCATCACAAGGGCGCGGTCAAGCTCGTCGCTCCGCAACCGGCCATCGAGGAAATTCTGACGGTCACCAAACTCACCAGGATTCTGCCCGTCCACCCGTCCGTCGATGCGGCCCTGGCGTCGAGCTGAAATATTTCAAAGCGGCGGGCGACTGCCCTCGTGGGACTTTCCAGAGCCGGCGGCGCTGCCGTACCGGCTAAATCAAAAAGGCACATCGGCCGAGGAGATCGAACCGCGCCTCCGGGCCAGGTCGGCAGATCCGGCCTCCGGGGGTATCCGGCGTTCGGGGACACATGACTTCAAAAATGCCACTGGACAGCCCGGCCCGGGCCTGCTATCTTACCCCCCTCACGAGCCGGGTTTGGCCCCTCTGGTGGTTTCTACCGGCCGTGCTATAATGATCGACGCAGGGGGCGTGTGCCCGAGTGGACAAAGGGGACGGGCTGTAAACCCGTTGGCTTCGGCCTTCGGTGGTTCGAATCCACCCGCGCCCAGTATTCCTGTACAACTTTCCTGCACGACGCTAAGGTAAACCCTTGGAAGTCGATGTTATTCTCTTCGATTGGGGTGGGACCTTGTCCCAGGTCGTCCGCCAGGATGAGCTGCTCCGGCGCGGGGCTCAGGCGGCTGCGCGCGTGCTCTGCGAATCTGGAATCGAAGAGGCCATCCCCTGCCTGATCGGCAAAGTCGAGGCCATGGAGAAGGCAGCCGCCAGCCATCCCGAGCTGCGCGAGGCCGACTTCTCGGACGTGCTGCAGGCCTGGGCCCGGGAGTTTGACGGGCTGGTGCACATTGACCGCATTCCGGCCGCCATTGAGGCCATCGGCCGGGAGTGGATCGGCTCCCTGGAACCGTTTCCGGGCTCCGTTGAGGCCGTCAAGACGCTGCACCGCCATGGAATAAAACTTGGCCTGGTGAGCAACTGCATGCTCCCGCCGGTCTACTGCCGTCAGGAATTCGAACGCCACGGCTTTGGCGGGCTTTTCAATTTCACGCTGTTCTCCAGCGAGATCGGCTACCGCAAGCCCTCTCCGAAGATCTATGAAGAGGCCCTTCGGCGGGCATTCCCCCAGGACCGACCGGCGGACCTGTCCCGGGTGATGTTCGTGGGCGACTCGCCCGCTTTCGATGTGGCCGCCCCGGCCGCTCTGGGCATGAAAACCGCCCTGGTCACCTGTTACAAGGGCATCTGGTCCGCGGAGGACTACGCCCGGGCCAAGCCCGATCTGCGAATCGACGCCGTCGCCGAACTGCCCGCTCGACTGGGCATGGCGTAGATCCCCGTCTTACCCGAAAAAGTCGAACTCATCATCAAACGGGCTGTTGCCGGTCTGGAGCGCATCGACGATGGGCGTCAGGTCGCACCTTTGCCCCGAACAGAGGCACAAGACCAGGATTACGGCAAAAACGAGCCGAAGACCGCGCACAAGCAACTCCTCACCCAAATTCTCAAGGCCCCGGCCGGGAGCCCACAGAACGGTAATACGCCTCCAGGACCGATCGGTAGCGCGGCGTGATTCGCTGCCGACCGACTTCCATCAGCTCGCGGGTGCGATCCGGCGCCCGCTCGTGGGTCGTATGAAGCGTCCGCGCGGCAGGATCGACCACTGCACCGCCGCGCAAGACCTGATTGTCGCCTCGGCGGCCCTCCTCTGTTCGTACCTGCTGCGGAACAGCCGTCCGCTCCACCTGCCGCTGACCGGCAACCTTGGCCCGCCTATAGGCTTCGACAAACTGCTGTGCCTCTGGAAGGGTCCACTTCAGTTCCGCCAGGAGCGATGGATCCACCGTCCCCGCCCGCAACTCGCGTTCGAAGAGATCCATCAGGCGATCCAGACGGCCGCTGGATGAGACCGGGGCGGCAGGATCTGCCGGCGGCGGTGCGAGTTCCAGCGGCCGGTCAGGTTCGGCGGCCTTCTCAGGAATAGTCAACGGCTGCGCTGGGGCAGGTCGGCCGCCCCCGCCGTCCCCGGTCGAGCCGCCCTGGAAGTCCTGGGTACTCTGCTGGCTCTGTCTTGTCCACCGGCCTCCGCCCTGGCCTTGCCCTTGGCCCCCTTCTTCGCCCAACGCCGTGCTTTGACCCCCGCTCTGGCTTCGATCCGGTTCCGGGCCTTGGGCTTGCCCATCTCTTTCACCCTGCCTCTGCCCTGTGCCCTGGTCTGAACTCTGGCTTTGCCCCCTGCTTTGGCCTCGGCTCTCACCGCCGTCCTGGCCCGGTCCCTGGCTCAGACTACGCCCTCGGCCCCTTGCCGGCCCGTCTCCCTCTCCCTCGCCCTGCTGTTGACCACGCCCCCCACTCTGACTCTGGCCGGCTTCCTGGTTCTGCCCCTGACCCCGGCCCTGTCCTCCACCCTGCCCCCGAGTTTGGCCGGTGTCCGGGCCCGGACTCAGGCCCCGGCCCTGTCCTTGTCCACGGTCATCACCTTGACCTTGGCCTGATGCCTGCCCCTGGCCCTGGCCTTGACCCTGATCTTGGCCCTGCCCCTGCCCTTGGCCCTGGCCTTGGCTCTGCTCCTGACCCTGACCTTGGCCTTGGCCCTGCTCTTGCTCCTGGCCTTGGCTCTGACCGTCACTCTGGCCCTGCTCCTGGCCTGGGCATTCCCCCTGATTCCCGCAAGCGTCCAGGCTTTCGCTCTCGACTTCGTCTTCACCTTGCGTTTGGGGCTGGGCCCGTGCGGGAGCTTGCCCTGGTCTTTGATTCTGCGGTTGCTCCGAGCGTGGCTCCGGCATCGAGTTTCGGCTCTGACTTTCGCCCGGAGTCCGGCCTTGGCCGGTACGCATTGCTGATTGCCGAGTGCTGGACGCTGAACGCTGCTGACTCTCGCGCGGGGTTTGGCCCTGGCCGGCACGCCGTTCCTGTTGACTTTGGGCAGAGCGTTCACCCTGTTGTCCTTGGGCAGGGCGTTCGCTCTGACGCCGGGATTGTGCTTCTGGAGGCTCCTGGGCCGGCATCGTGCTTCGGTGTTCGAGGCGCTGCTCGCCTTCCTGATCTTGCTCTTCCCGTTCGCTCGATTGCTCACCCTGCGGATCTGACTCGGACTTGCCGTCTACGCCGGGAGCCTTTGCGTCGCCGTTTTCAGTTGGAGACTCCCGTGGTTCCGTAGCGGCCCGGTCGGGTGCCTGACGAATGCCGGGCGTCGGCGGTTCTTCCGAGGTCGTTTGCTGAACCGTGGAACCGGCGTTCTCACTCCTTGGATCGGCTGGTGAGTCGGCCGCTGCGTTCTGCTTCACCGGCTGGTCGGGACGAGCATCTTCCGCCTGTCGTTGCTGAGGAGCGCCGGCTACAGCTTTTTCCTCTTTGGCCCCGCCTTTTTCCCCTTTGGACTCAGCTTTTTCCCTGGGCCCGGCGCTGGCCTCTCTTCCAGGCTGCCGGTCCTCGCCGGGTTCGGCGAAATCGTTGCCGGGTTGCTGGCCCTGCCCCGGCCGCCCCTCCCGCTGCGCCCCGGGTGATTGATCACCCTTTGAGCCCGAGGGCTGGCCAGATCTTTCACTTGCAGTGCCTTGACCGGCCGGGTCGCTCCCCTGTCGAGACGATTCACCCGGCTGTCCCGCTGCCGCCGCTCCCTGCTGCGCCGCTGGATCGGCCTGGGCGCCGGATTTGGAACCCTCCCCGCCGGCTTGTGCGGGAGCGTTTTCGCTCCTGGTGCCGTCAGCCCCCCCGGAACCCTGCGCCTTGCCGGGCGCCGGACTGGCGTCCTCCCCGCCGGAGTGACCGCCCGCATTTCCATCCTTGCGGCCTTCGCCGGAGTCCCCGGCAGCCTGCTGCGCCCGTCCGGCGGATTGGGCTGAACGCCCTTCGGAACTCGAACCCGATTCACCCGCCGAGGACGTCGCCTCGCCGGAACCTGGTTGATCGGAGCTCTCCTGTTGGCCCTCACTTCCGCCCTGGTTTTGGCCAGAGCCGGATGCAGATGCATTGGCCCTGCTCCGGCCACTCTTGCCGGACTGGCCTTGGTTCGCGTTGCTCCCAGCCCCGGTCTGGGCCGCCTGTTGGGAGGCGTTCTCACTGCTTGCAGCTTCCGCCTGTTGTTCGCCCTTGTTTCCACCCGACGCCGGCTGATTCGACGCCTGACCGGGGCCGGTGTTGCCTCCCTTTGATCCCCCTTGATTCCCGGAAGCAGCCTTTCCCCGTGATTGAGCGTTGGCCTGCTGCCCGGCGGCAGCGCCGTTTTGCTGTGCGCCCTGGGCGCCATCGGCCGGCGTTCCGCTCTCGGTGAGATGCTTCGCGATCGTCTCCAGCTCCTGCTGATGGTCCTTAAGAAACTCCTCTAATTGCTTCTGAGCCAATTCCGCTTCAGCCGGTTCGTCCCCCTCCGGCTGGGCGCTTGCGACAACGGGCTGCTCACCGGCCGCGGATTCAAGGGCCTCCTCGCCCGGCTCCGGCATCTTTTGATCCTTGTCAACAGTGCTCTCCCGGGCATCATGGCCATCGGCGAGCGTTTCCGCCACGGCTTGCGGGTCTGGCGAAGGCGGGGCCGGCTCTTTATCTCGTTCCGCATCCGCCGAAGCGGAGCGCTCGGAAGCCGGCCGGGATTGGGCCTGGCTGGCATCGGCCACACGCGTCTGCTCAACCGACGGCGCCGTTGTGGTGGATTCATTCACACGATCTTCCATCCGATCGGCCGGTGCGGTTGACACGGAGGGCACATCCGACGTCAGGTGCTTCCGCTCCCCCGAAGCCATTACCGGCGCCCTGGTCACAACGATCCGCCGAACCTCGCTTTCCGTTTTCTGCGCGTCCGTCTGGCCCTGCGAGTTCTCGCGGTTATCCCACACGCAGACCCACCACTCAACGAAATCGCCGGGCCTGGCCCCAACGGCCTCCAAGTCGATCTGACCGCTGATCTCTCCCGACCGTTCGCCCGGCTCCGCAACTACCGACAAGGGCAGCTCCCGCGCCTGGCCGATCCCGTTGAGCCTTAAGGCCACGGCCGCGCGTGTGATCCCGAAATCGTCCTCCACCCATCCGGACACCGGCAAAGCGCCGGCATGGTCAACCTCGGTCACCGGACCCGGCTCGCGCACGCGAATCACCGGCGGGACGTCCGGCCGGGCACGGATCGTGTAGCGGATCGGATTGCGGCTGGCCTGGCCCCATGCGTCGCGAAAATGCACCTCGTAGGAATCGTCCTTCTCCACCAGCAGATCAGCGGCAATCTCGCTGGGCCGGGTACTCGGCGGAGGCGGCAGAATCCGCCTGCGGTCATCCGGCGGCATGCCGATCACCAGGATCGCGTCGCGCACCGGCACGTTGGCCAGGGCGGTGATGCTCGCCCGCGTGCCGCCCAGAGCGTCGATGTCGCCGCCCGGCTGCGTGCTGGGCGGCAGACGTGTGTAACCCGGCGGCTCCAGGTGCAGTTGAACGGTGGTAATGACCGGTATCTCGCGCACTTCGAGCCGGCGCGGCACGGAAGCCGCGTCGCCAGCCACCACCTGCCAGAGCATCGACTGCTGCACGTCCTGCCCGGCCTTGACTCCCTGCCACGCGCCCGCCTTCCCGTCCGCCGGGGGCCGCAAATTGAGCTGCTGCCCTTCGACCCAGGTCTTGCCGTCGTCCAGGCTGAACCGCACACAGGCCGACGCCGGCGTCCGGCCGGCCAGCCAGGCCGAGAACCGCACCGGGTCGCCGCGAAGCACCGATGTTCCATCGGCCGGCGAGACATCCATGATCCGCGTCCACGTGGGAGCGGACACCTTCGACCCAAACGCACGAAGCAGGCTGGGCAGGAGCGGCTTGGGCGCAAACAGCGCGTAAATGAGCAGCCCCGCCAGCAGGCAGCCATTCAGAATGGCCACCTGCCGAAGCCGCCGCGTGGGGACGCTGCGAAGATAATCCACTTCGGCCAGTTCGCCGGCTGCGCGCTCCACAATCGCAACCCGCATGGATCCCGGAAGTTCACTGTGCCCCCCCAGTTGCACGGCATCGGTCACGGTATTGTGGAACTCAGGATAGGAATGCTCGATCAATCGCGAGGCGTAGAGGTCATGGATGCGTTTTACCAGCGGCACGCCGACAGCCAGCACCAGCCAGGCCAGCGAGCCCAGCCCATAGATCATCCGCGCCGCCCATCCCGCCGACCGGGGAACCCCACCAGGGATCCAGTGGTCTCCCACCACGAACAGCAGCAGGAAACCCACCGTTCCGGCCAGCCACGCCCCCAGGGCCGCGTAGACCCAGATGCGCTTGATCCGCTGCTTGGTGGCCTTCAAAGCCACGTCCAACAGGCTGTTTTCCGGGGAACGCTCATGAGCATTGGAGTGATTCATGGTTCAAACCTGCTCCAGTGCGTGTCCGCCAAGTCTGCCCTCGGCAATGCCGGTCGGCTGCTTCAGCCCCGGTCGGCTCCCCCGGCCATGGCCTCACCCCGATGCTATTCCCCGCAAGGCTCGCCGGCCGTTACAGCCTTGCGCTGTGGTGCTCTGTTTCTATCATACATGTTCGGCAGGGTTAAAGCTATGCGGGAGCCACTTCAGAACACGCCGCACTCGCCGCACACGCCGGTCATTAATGCGGCAGCGTTGCCGGGAGGCGGGCATCCTGCCCGCCTCATAGGCCGAAGCGCGAGACTCCTGACCGGGAAGGGCACTAGAGACGCGGATCAACCGGCTCGCTCTCCAGGGCCAGAACACCGAAACTGCATTCGTGGACCCGGTGCAGCGGCTCGTACCGGACAAACCGCTCCAGGGCCTCAATGCCCAGGGCAAATTCGCGCAGCGCCAGGGACCGCTTCACGCCCAGGCTCCGCTGACGCAGCCGCTCCAGGTGCTCCGGCGTGGTATACTCCGGGCCGTAGATGATCCGCAGGTACTCCCGGCCCCGACACTTGAGCGCGGGCTGAACCAGGCCCCGGCGACTCTTGACCACGAAATCGAGCGGCTTAACCACCATGCCCTCCCCGCCACCCGCGGTCAGCTCCTTCCACCAGGTAATCGCCGCCTGTTGGCTGGCCTCATCGGTCACGTCCACCACGCAGTGCCGCGTGGCCAGGAGCAGCTCCTCATCCTGGCGACAGATCCGGGCCAGGGCCTCCATGTGCCAGAGGTGATCCTTGTCGATGTGGACCTTGCCTTCGGTCGCCAGCAAGTGGAACGGAGCCAGCTTCAGATCGCCCAGCGACTCCACCGGCCAGCAGTACCGCCGGTAGGCCCGGACATAGTTGTTCAGCACCTCGGCCCGGTCCCGATGCCGGGTGAGCAAGGCCTGTGCCTCCGGCTGCCACGAAGCCGCCTGCTCCAGAGCGGCGACGACCTCCCGCAGTGCCGCGCCACCGGCCGCTCCCACCGCCGCGTACTGGCCCCGAAGCAGTTCCTGGGCCTTGTGACTCCAGGGCATCAGTTCGCAGTCCAGGCAACACCACGCAGTCTGATACTCCTCCCAGAAGCCCGCCCGACTCAGCGCATCGCGCAGGCGAGCGAGGAACTCAGTTTCCAGGGTCTGATCGGTGAAGAACCGCCGACCCGTTCGGGTCAGAACCACACCGGCGCCCTCGCCAGTCACGCCAAAACGCTGGCCGGCGGCCTCCTCGTCGCGACAGACGATCACCACCGCCCGCGAGCCCATGTGCTTCTCTTCGCAGACCACCCTGGGCACCCCATGTTGGCGGAAGTAGGCAAACGCTTCGGCCGGGTGCTCCAGCAGGTCGGGCTCCCGCGAGGTCTCGGTAGGCGACATGGTCGGCGGCAGGTAGATCAGCCACTTGGGGTTGGCGCTGAAGCGGCTCATGACCTCCAGCGCGGCCATGGCATTGCCCTCGCGAATGGTGACGTTGTGATGCAGGCGGGTGGAGATGATCCGCTTGCCGGTCACATCCGCCAGATCGAGGACATCATCGTGGGCCTGTCGGGCGGTCAGCGCGGGGGCCTGCTGCTCCAGTGGAATAAACGGCCGGGCGGGCTGGCAGTAAGTCCGGGCGGCGGGCACGCTGACCAATTCCCGCTCCGGGTAACGCAGGGCGGTCAACTGGCCACCGAAGACGCAGCCGGTGTCGATGTTGATGGTGCGATTCAGCCACTCCGGCGTCTGCACGGGAGTGTGGCCGTAGACCACCATGGCCCGGCCGCGATACTCCTGGGCCCAGGGATACCGCACCGGCAGGCCGAACTCGTCCGTTTCGCCCGTGGTCTCGCCGTACAGCGCGAAGTCCCGCACTCGTCCCGACCCGCGCCCCTGCATCTCCTGCTTCATGCCCGCGTGGGCGACCACCAGCTTGCCATCGTCCAGCACGTAGTGGCTGACCAGGCTGTCCAGGAACTCCACCACACGCGGAGTGAACTCCGACGGTTCCTTTTCCAGTTGGGCCAGCGAGTCGGCCAGGCCGCGGGCGATCTGGACGTTCTTGCCCCGCAGCTTGCGCATCAGCTTCATGTCGTGGTTGCCCGGCACGCACAGGGCCGCGCCGCTTTCCACCGCATCCATCACCAACCGCAGCACATCGGGAATGCGCGGTCCGCGATCCACCAGGTCGCCCAGGAAGATCAGCTTGCGGCCTTGGGGGGGCTGGACATGGAACTTGCCATCCGGTGACTCCCCGGCAGGCACAACCTCGTAGCCCAGAGTCTTCAGCAGGGCCAACAATTCATCGAAGCAGCCATGCACATCGCCGATGATGTCGAACGGGCCGTGCTCGTGCTTTCTGTGATTCCAGAGCGGCGTGCGTTCGAGGATGGCGGCATCCACCTCCTCCGGCGTGTTCAGCACATACACATGTCTGAACCCCTCACGCTTGAGCCCGCGCAGCGACCGGCGAAGCTGCTGGCACTGCTGCCGGATGACGTGCGAACCGAAGTCACGGTCCGGCCGGGTGCGATTGCGTTCCTGGCAGACCTTTTCGGGCAGGTTCAGCACGATGGCGACCGGCAGGCAGTGATGCTCACGGGCCAGGGCGACCAGCGGCTTTCGCGACTCCACCTGCACGTTGGTCGCATCCACCACCGTCAACCGACCGGCCGTCAGTCGCTTGGCGGCGATGAAGTGCAGCACCTCGAAGGCAGCGACGGTGGCGGTCTGATCGTTCTCATCATCCGAGACCAGCGCCCGGCAGTAGTGGGAGGTCAGTATCTCCGTCGGCTTGAAGTGCTTGCGCGCAAAGGTGGACTTGCCAGAGCCCGAAGGGCCGACGAGAATGACAAGAGAGAGCTCTGGGATCTTGATTATCATCATTCCACGGATTACTTGTCTGATGCAACCTCGCTTGAGACGAACCCACTTCGTAAGCGTGTGAAGTCCTGGTTTTTCTTCTCCAACCAACGCCTTCGCTCAAGGAAATCTTGAAAGATGTCTGCACGCCGCTGTCACACGCTCGTACTGGTCCGTTGTTAGCTCGATGTGCTGATCGCAGCCAAGCGCATTTCGGGTGATGCTGTACTTCATCCACTGACCTCCTCAAAGACAGCCATCTGCGTCGGTGCCCCGACCACAGAATCCTCCGGCCCTACCGGCAGGAACCGCACGCTGTAGCCGAAGCGGTCGGCCACGGCCGTGGCCCAGGAGCGAAACTCGTCGCGGGTCCACTCGAAGCGATGGTCCCGATGGCGGAACCGGCCGGCGGCCAGGGACTCCCACTTGCTGTTGTACTCGCGATTGGGGGTGGTCAGAATCACTATTCCCGGCCGGGCAAACTCGAAGAGCACCCGCTCGAAGGCACTCAGGCGGGCCGGGTCGAAATGCTCGACTACCTCGATGGCCAGGGCCGCGTCGTATCCGCTCAGCCGGGCGTCGCGGTAAATCAATGACCCGTGCAGAAGCTTGATTCGCTGCTGCTGGCGCGGGGGAAGCCGATCGAGGTGCAGCCGTTCGCGGGCCATCTCCAGCGCCCGGCAGGACACATCCAACCCCACGATCTCCTCGAACTGCTTCTCGGCCAGCAAGGCCTCGAGCAGCCGGCCTTCGCCGCAACCCAGGTCCAGGACCCGCCTGGCCCCGGTGCCCTTCAGCACCGAGAGCACCGTGCCCATCCGCTGGGTGTTCAGGCTGATCTTTTCCTCCGCAACCGCCTCCTCGGCGTCGTGTTCGGCCCGGGCAGCATCCGGGTCAGGCGTTTCTTCTGCTACCAAGCGGGCCAGCGCCTGCCGGGCCAGGCTGGGTTGATGCTTGAGATACCGGCGGGTGATCCGTTCCCGTTCGGGGTGATTTTCAAGCCACCCCTGACCGTGGCGCAGGAGCTCCTCGACCTCGTCATCCCCGACCCAGTAATGCTTCTCGTCATCCAGGACGGGAATGAGCACGTACAGGTGGCTTAGCAGGTCGCGCAGACGGCAGGTCGCCCGCAGCGTGACCGTGAAGTACGGGCTGGGGCCCCAATCGGGATATTGCTCGTCCAGAACATGCCGCTGGGCCTCCACCTCGTATCCGAGCGGCTCGAACAGCGAGCGCAGCAGGTCCGGCCCGCCCCGACAGGGCAGCACGGCCAGGCGTGCTTCCAGCGGGATGGGCGAGTCTGCCAGTTCCTGCCGCTCCCTGCTGCGTCCACCCAGGGCCGCACCCAGCACCTGGGCGATGGCCACGCTCATGAGCGACGAGGCCACGTACGGCCGGTCGTTGACGTACTGCTCCAGGCTTCCCGCCTAGCCGGCCGGTCCCCGCCGTCCGCGCACCAGCCAGACCGGGTCCACGTCCAGCAGCAGGCCGGCCGTGCAACGATCCTCCGTGGCCTGCGGATAGAAAACGTGGGCCTGCCCGAACGACAGCGGGAAAGACTGCACGCGAGCCGGATTCTTGTGCAGCAGGTAGCCCAGATCGGTCGCGGGACGGTGCGTGGTCGTGATGGTCAACAGCATTCAGAAGGGATTCCGTATCTGTCGCCGGGAAGAGATTGCCCCATCCGGCCGGTGCCCAGAGTGACCACATTCTATCGGTCCCGGCTTCAACGGGCAAAGTCAGATAATCGACATCAAGCGGTGAACCAGTGTTTCGGGGGCGAGCGCGCTTCGCCCCCCTGTTGCGTCCTCCACTTTGCCGTCCATCTGTCCCGTGCCGAGGCCGTCTTCTGACGTAAGCCTAATCTGTGCCACTGGATATGGTCAGGCAAGGCCCGGTCAAGAAGAACCATCCACCGGCGAGCACGGCTCGATTCTAACGGGAACTTGTTGATTGAATTGAGCCCATCAGTTTGTTAATATGGCAGACACACTTGCTTTGCCGCCGCTGCGGAGGCCACTTCCATGCTTCCGAGGCGGCCAAAGATCTCATCGCGGAGACAGCCATGAAATCAAGTCTGAGGGTGAGTGCGGTTTGTGTGATTATGGCCATTTTTTCGGCCAGCGCGTGGGCCGAAACGGTCAGTGTCTGGTTTTATAAGGACTCACTTCTGACCCTTGTGCAGCGGGACATCGGTCCCGTGGAGCCATCGCCAGAAGTAGCCCTGACCGCCCTGGCAGCCGGTCCCACCGACCAAGAACAGGTCGCGGGATTCACCACCGCCCTTCCAGCGGGGACAACGATCGTAAATATTGTCCGGGTCGGGCCTTCCATCACAATCGACTTTTCGGCTCAGATGCTCGCCGGCCTGACCGAAGTGCGGCTGGAGCAGATTTATCGCCAAGTCAAATGGACGCTCCATCCGTTCGATCTGGATGCGGACATCCGGCTGACCGTGGCGGACAAGCTCTTATCGGCCTATCTGCCCGCCCCGCCAACGATCAAACCGGCAGCCCAGAAACAGGATGCGCCGGCCGTGCGGAAGCTCAGTACGGGCCTGGCCGGTCGGAGCATCACTCTCTCTCCCGGCCACGGCCGCTATTGGAACGGCAGCGGCTGGGTCACGGCACGCCCGCAATACTGCGCGCCGCTTAGCGCGGAGGACCTTCATAACCTCGAGATGTGCCAGTACCTCGAAACTTATCTGCGGGCGGATGGCATGAACGTTTACATGGTGCGTTGCACCAATAAGGCCTACGGCAATCACTACACCGGCCACCCGTGGTGGCAGATGGGGGCCTACTTCTGGCTCCAGCACTTGGGTTATCCGTGCAGCGTGTACGCCAGCGTCACCGGCGACTGCAACCTGGGAGTGGGCGCAAGCGAGGGATCCGACGACGTACGGGCCCGACCGCTGGCCTCCAATCTCGACGGGACGGACATCTACATTTCCGTCCACACCAACGGTCTGAACGGTGATTGCCGGGGCTCCAACTGTCCGACGGGGACGGAGACCTACTACGATGCCAGCGAGGAGCACGCCGCCTGGGGCGCGGTCAGCCAATCGCTGGCTACCCATGTCCACACCAACATCATGGAGGCCCTGGTCAACCATGTGAATCCGACCTGGGTCTGCCGGGGCGCCTGCGTGAAGAACTCCAACGGCGCCTACGGCGAAATCCGCGTTCCGCACCGGGCCGCGATTCTCAGCGAAATCGCCTTCCACGACACCTGTGACCGGGACGCGGACGAATACCACCTGCGCGACAACTTCTTCCGCTCCGCCGCCATGTGGGGCATTTACAAGGGCGTCTGCGATTATTTCGAGGTCACCCCGACGTGGGACTTCTATTCCAGCGAACTGGTGAACGATACCATTCCCACCACCATGGTTGCCGGTCAGACCTACGATGTGAGCATTACCTTCCGCAACCGCGGCGTTGTGTGGAATGGGGCCCGCTCTTTCCGCCTGGGCGCGGTGGATGATTCCGATCCGTTCACGCTCTTGAACCGCCTGGATATTGCCGGCGAGGTGGGGCCGGGCAACACCTACACGTTCTACTTCCAGATGCGTGCGCCGGGCGGTGGTGATTATGTCAGCGACTGGCAGATGGTTCGGGAGGGCTACGCGTGGTTCGGCGAGACGCTCAGCAAGCAGATTCACGTCATCGGCCTGCCGCCGGACTTCAACAACGATCTTCACGTGGACGCCATCGACTTGAACTATTTCCGAAGTTGCCTGGCCGGCCAGGGCGTACCGCCGGATGCTGGCTGCGAGAGTGCGGATCTGGATGAGGATGGCGACGTGGACCAGACCGACTTCGGCCTGTTCCAGCGCTGCATTACGGGATCCGCCTTCCTCGATTTCTCCTGCTGGGACTGGCCGTCAGAGTGAGTCAGGCGGTGACTTGAGAGTCTGTATCGGTCGGGTGCGGGCCGCCGCTCCGGCTGCGCCCACGGGGCTTGCGCAGTGTTGAACCACCGTTCCCCGCCGCCGACTTGAACTCGAAGGCGGCAGCGAGATCGCGGCACGATCAGAACGGCGCCGGCTCCTCGCGCGGCAGGCCCGGCCCGTCGCTGGAGTACACCTCCGACGGCACGTAATACGCCGGCTCACTGGTGACCGCCAAGTTGTCGAACCGGGTCAGCGCCTGGTTGAAGAAGAGCTTCACCGTGCCGACGGGGCCGTTGCGCTGCTTGGCAATGATCACCTCGGCGATGTTCTTCAGTTCCTCGGGGCAGTTCTCGCGCTTGTAGTATTCCTCGCGATGCAGAAGCAGGATGACGTCGGCGTCCTGCTCGATGGCGCCTGACTCGCGCAGGTCGCTCATGCGCGGCTTGTTGTCCGTGCGGCCTTCCGGATTGCGGTTCAACTGGGCCAGAACGCAGACGGGGATGTTCAATTCGCGGGCCAGGGCTTTGAGCCCCCGGCTGATCTCGGCTACCTCCTGCTGCCGGCTGTCCACCCGGCCCGGCGAGTGCATCAACTGGAGATAGTCGACGAAAATGACCTCGATGTTGTAACGGGCCCTGAGCCGGCGGGCCTTGGCCCGCAGTTCGAGCACGCTCATGCCCGGGGTGTCGTCGATGTAGAGCGGCACGTCGGCCAGTTCGCCGCAGATGGCGGCCAGGTGCTGGATTTCATCATCGGAGAGCATGCCCCGGCGCAGCTTGTGCGAATCGACCCGTCCCACCGAGCAGAGCAGACGCTGGGCGATGGCCAGCTTGCTCATTTCCATGGAGAAGAAGGCGGCGGGCAGCTTGGCCCGGGCGGCCACATGTTCGGCCACGCACAGGCCGAAGGCGGTCTTACCCATGGAGGGGCGGGCGGCGATGATGATCATCTCGCCCTTCTGCATGCCGCTCATCAGGTCATCGAGCTCGGTGTAGCCGGTGGGCACGCCGGTGATGTAGTGGCCCTCGCGCGATTCGATCTGACGGAAGATCTCGTCGAGGTAGTCGCGCAGGTGTCCGGCCTGCTCGGTGATTCGCTGGTCGGTGACTTCGAACAGGAGCTGCTCGGCCCGGTCGAGGATCGTCCGGGCATCCTCCCCCTGGCGGTACCCCTCTTCCATCATGCGCCCGGCAGCGACGATGAGCTCGCGGAGCAAGGCCTTGTCGCAGACGATGCGGGCGTAATGCTCGGCATGCAGGTGGGAGGGGACCGACTCGGCAAGTTGAACGAGGTACTCCACCCCGCCCACTTCTTCGAGCAGGCCCCGGCGCGACAGCTCGTCGCGCGTGGTGACGATGTCGATCGGGTCGCCCCGGTCGTACATGTCCACGAGCACTTCGAATAACCGCCGGTGATCGGGCCGGTAGAACCGCTCCGACTCGTTGCGATGAATAATCGGCAGCACGTCGCCGATGGCGTCACGGTGCAGCATCATAGACCCCAGCAGGGCCTGTTCCGCCTCCAGATCCTGAGGCGGGATGCGCTCCGTGAGCGCAGCGCCATCCCGACTAGAGGTCGGTCTCGAGTGCGTCGACTCCGCCGCCGTATCCATATTTGCGTGCCTCCCTGTCCCGCTCCGATTCCTCAGGCGGCGGCGCAGCTTCGGCTTCTTCCAGTTCGCCCGCGCCCGCCTCGCGGACCACCCAGACCTTGACCTCCACGGTCAAGTCGTCGGCAAACTGCACCGGCACCATCTGGGTATCCAGCGTGCGGATCGGCTTGAAGAGCTGCACCTGCTTGGCGTCCACCTCGTGGCCCAGATCGCGCAGAGCCGCCGCCACTTCGCGGGGGCCGACCGAGCCATAGAGATGCCCTTCGGGGTTGGCCGCGGCCGCGATCGTGACCTCCACGTCGCGCATTCGGGCCGCCTGGGCCTCCAGGGCCGCTCGCCGGATCCGACGTTCTTCCTCGGCGATCCTCTTGTCTTCCTCGATGGCCTTCATGTTGGCCTTGGTCGGTTCCAGGGCGAGATGGTGCGGGATCAGGTAATTGCGGGCGTAACCCTCGCTGACCTCCACGACGTCACCAGCCAAACCCAGCTTGGGAATATCCTTTCGGAGCAATAGCTTCATATCGGTAACCGCCTTGCCTTGAGCTTGAAGAGTTTACCAGCCTGGGCCGGCCGAGGCACGGGCTTACAGGCCGATTCAATCTTTTTACAGGTTAATCCTTGTCCTATCCACCAAACGCGACCATCCCGGCCACGATCATAAACCTTCGCCACCGCCTTGTTTAACCGAGCCGGGCCCGGTTGCTCACAGGCCGCCGCCCGGCGGTGGACAGTCGGCTGCGAACGGGCGAAAACGCCAACGGGTGAAAGTGACAACGCGCGAAACCGCCGGGTCACTTTCTTACCGTCTCCACCGACTCACGTTCTGCGCCTTGTCGCCTTCTGGCCTTCGCGTTTCCACCCTCACGGGTTCCGCTGTCGGCTCAGAACGGGATATCTTCCTCGCGCGGCGGAGGCCCCTCGTCTTCCAGGGGCGGGGGCTCCTCTTCGGCCGCCGGTGGCGGAGGAGCGTATTGTTGCTGCGGTGCCGGCCGGGCCGGAGGCCGCTGCTGCCATCCGCCTTCGCGCGGGCCGCCCGGACCACCCGGTCCGCCAGGCGCGCCGCCGGTTCGCTGGCCGCTGCCGAGGAAGGTGAAGCCCTCCACCACGACATCGAGCTTCGAACGATTCTTACCTTCCTTGTCCGTCCATTGCCGGTAACTGAGCCGTCCTTCGATCAGGATCGCCTGGCCTTTGGTCATGTACTGGTTGATGGTCTCGCCCTGGCGGCCGAAGGCGGTAAGGTCCACATAGCAGACCTCCTCCTTCGGATTGCCGTCCTTGTCGCGATACCTCCGATTGACCGCCAGCCCGAACTTGCACACCGGGGTTCCGCTGGGCAAATAAGAGAGTTCGGGATCTCGGGTGAGATTACCGGCCAGGATGACCCGATTGAAGCTTGCCACTGGTTATTCCTCCGGGGCAGGGACTTCGGCTACGCTTTCGGCCTCGGCGCTGGCCTCGGCCTCGACGGTTTCAGGGGCGCCCTCGCGCCGTTTCTTGGAACCGCTCTCGCGGCCGCCACCGCCACGCGTATCATACCGTTCCGCGTCGGCAGCGGAATGGTCTGGCGGCCGGGCGGCCAATTCCTTCATCTCCTCCTCAGTCAGATGATCGGCCTTGAGCACCAGGCAACGCAGGATGGCTTCCGAAATCTGCGCGTCCCGCTCCAGGGGGGCGATCTTGGAAGGATCGGCCTCGAAGTAGGTCAGCGCATAGATCGCGCGCTTGCGGCCGCGGATCTCGTAGGCCAGCCGGCGTTCGTCCCAGCGTTGCATGACGATCACGCGCGCCTCGGCGCGCTTCATCAGCCTTTCCAGTTCGGCCTGAACGGCTTCCCAGTCGGTGGTCACCGCCGGGTCGAACAGGAACATTCCTTCGTATTTCATTAAACTCATACCTCCAAGTTGCCTTGCGGGACGCTACCGGCCCGCCTGGTCTTCACTCTTATTGAATCGGTTCATGGCCGTATCCATCCCGTCGGCCAACCAGCATTCCACCGCATCGGCCGCTCTCGCGACCGCCGGCCCGATGACCTCTTCCTCCTGCGGCGTGAACGGGCTGAGCACATGCCCAACCATCCGTGCGCCGGACACCTGCTCGATCCCGATCCGCAGCCGGCCGAACCCATCATCGCCCAACTCGGCAATGACGCTGCTCAGTCCGTTATGCCCGCCGGCCGAGCCGCTCTTCCGCAGCCGCAACCGGCCCAGCGGCAGGGCCATGTCATCACTGATCACCAGCAGGTCGGGCAGCTCCAGCTTGTAGAAGGTCATGGCCTCGCGGACCGAACGCCCGCTCAGGTTCATGAACGTTCCCGGCTTGAGCAGCAACACCGACTCGCCGCCGATGCTCCCTTTGCCGGTCAGCCCGCTGAAGCCCGTCCGGCTGACGTCGATCCCGTGCCGCCGCGCCAGTTCGTCCACCACGCGGAACCCCACGTTGTGCCGGGTCGATGCATACTTGCCGCCGGGATTACCCAGGCCAACCACCAATTTCATGGTTCTCGTTCTCAGTTCTCAGTTCTCAGTTCAGAACAGCCGGCCACCAACAGGACCAACTGATAACTGATGACTGAAAACTGACTACTACTTCTCCTTGCCTTCGCCTTCCTCTTCGGTCTTCTCGCGGCGGCTGATGATTTCGGGCTCCGCAGCCTCGGCGCCTTCCTCGGCGGCCTCAACGGCCTCTTCGGCCTCCTTGGCCCGCACGGCGCAAACAATGGCGTCCGGCGCCGCTTGGGCGGTCACATTCGGCGGCAACTGCAGGTCGCGAACGTGAATGGCGTCGCCCAGCTTCAGATCCGCCACGTTGACCCGGATCATCTCGGGAATATCCGTCACCGCGCACTCGATCTCGATGTCGGCCATGGGCGACTCGAAGATGCCGCCTTCGTTGGTGCCCACCGGCACACCCTTGAACTCCAGCGGGACGGTGACGGTCACGCGCTGATGCATATCGACGCGCATGAAGTCCACGTGCACCGGCGTGGACGCCAGGTGGTCATACTGCACGTCTTTGATCAGAACATGCCTGGTCTGGCCGTCCAGGTTGAGCTGCACCAGGTGCTGACCGTGCTTGATCGCGCCGGCCAGCTCGCGGGTGGAGACCGCCACGGTTACAGGGCCCTCGCCGTGCCCATAGACAATTCCAGGGATCTTGCCCGTCCGGCGAAGCCGTGCGGCCGCCCGCGAACCGCCCGCCTCGCGCCGCTCCGCCTGCAGTGTCGTCATATCCATCGTCGATCTACTCCTCCGGCCCGTTCACTCTTGCGCCGGTTATCCTTTAACTCGTCTATCCTGTTCCATACCGCCAATCTTCGTCGGCGTTTCTTGTCCTGGTCGCCGGTCCCCCGCCGGCCGGCCTCCTTACATGCTCCCCCTGGCTACGATGCCGTTGGCAAACATCGCACTGACCGACTGGTTGTAGTGGATCCGGCGGATCGCGTCTCCCAGCAGCGAGGCCACCGAGAGAACCTGGATCTGCGGCAGTCTCTCCCGGACGCCCTCGCGCAGTGGAATGGTGTCCGTGACACAGATCCAGTCCACTCCCACTTCCAGAAGCCTCTCCACGGCAGGTTCGGCGAACACCGCGTGCGTGGCCGCCAGCAGGAACTTCTTGGCGCCATGCTTGCGGAGAATTTTGATCGCCTCAGCGGCGGTGCCGCCGGTGGTGATCATATCGTCAAACATCAGCACGGTCTTGCCGCTCACGTCGCCGATGACGCGCGACGCCTTGATGACGTCGCCGGCAATGCGGCGCTTCTCGATGACCGCCAGGCTCGTGCCCAGCCGTTCCGCATAGGCGTTGGACTGCTTCACGTTGCCGACGTCCGGTGATACCACCACCGTGTCGCCCAGACCCAGCGACTGCACATGCTTCAAGATCACCGGCATCGCGGTCAGATGATCCACCGGCAGATCGAAGAAGCCCTGGATCTGGTCCGCATGCAGATCCATGGCCAGCACCCGGTGAGCGCCCGCCTGGGTGATCAGGTTCGCCACCAGCTTCGCCGTGATGGGCGTTCGCCCCTCGGCCTTGCGATCCTGCCGGGCATAGCCGAAGTACGGAATGACCGTGGTGATCCGCCGGGCCGACGCCCGCCGGAGGCAGTCGATGAAGATGAACAGCTCCATGCAGTTCTGGTTCACCGGTGGACAGGTGGACTGGACCACAAAGCAGTCCCGCCCGCGGACGTCGTCCTCCAGCTTGATGATCGTCTCCCCGTCGGGAAACTGGCCCACTTTGGCGCGGCCCAGCGGAACCCCGGCGGCCTCAGCGATGGCCGCGCCCAGGACCGGGTTGCTGGAACCGCTGAAAACCTTCGGTTCCTTCTTACTGCCTTCGGCCGCGCTATCGCACTCGCAATCGTTCATGCTTTACCATCCCGCTCGCCCCGGACGACGGACCCGTGGGCGATGTGCTGCTTTTCCGGCACCGTGATCGGCGCCACCAGGATTGATCCATTGCCGACGTAGGTCTCGTCACCAACGACGCTGCGATGAATCTGCCGGCCGTCGAAGTTCGCAAAAATCGTCCCCGCCCCGATGTTCACCCGTTCGCCGATGGTGGCATCGCCGATATAGCTCAGATGGCGGACCCGCGAGCCGCTGCCGATGCCGGTATTCTTGATCTCGGTAAACACCCCCACAACAACATCATCCTTGAGTTCGGTGCCTTCGCGCAGATAGGCGAAGGGCCCGACGGCACAATGCCGGCCGATCCGGACCCGCCCGTGAATGTAGGTGAACGGGTAAATGACCGTGTCCTGGCCGATCTCCGCGCGGATGTCGATCCAGGTGTTCGGCGGATCCACGATGGTCACGCCGTTCCGCATCAGGTTCCGCTGGATGCGGTTCTGCATGATGCGGCCGACCTCGGCCAGTTGCTCGCGGCTGTTGACGCCCATGGCCTCTTCGGGCGCCACGGCCCGAATGGCCAGCGCCCGCAAACCCCGCTGAGCCAGGATCTTCAGGACGTCCGTCAGATAATATTCGCCCTTCACGTTATCCGGCTTGATCTCTTCCAGAGCGGTGAACAGAAGCTTCTTGTCGAAGCAGTAGTAGCTCGGGTTGATTTCCTTGATTTTCCGCTGCTCGGGCGTGCAGTCGGTTTCCTCCACGATCCCCTGCAGGTTGCCGTATTCGTCGCGGATGATGCGCCCGTAGCCGGTGGGGTCTTCCAGGATGCCGGTCCCGATGGTGACGGCCGCGGTTTCCCGCTCATGGGTCTTGAGCAGCAGATCCAGGGTCTCAGCCCGCACGAGGGGCATGTCGCCGGCAATCACCAGCACGTGTCCGTCAAAGCCCTCGAGGGCATCCCGGCACACCTGGACGGCGTGGCCGGTGCCCTTCTGTTCGCGCTGCTCGACCCAGGAGAGGTCCGGCTCATCCTTGAAGGCCGCGATGACGTCGTCCTTCTTATATCCCACCACGCAGACGATCCGCTTCACACCGGCCGCACGGCAGGCGTCGATCACGTATGCCAGCATCGGCCGGCCGCACACCTCGTGCAGCACCTTGGGCATGTCCGTGACCATCCGCGTGGACTTCCCCGCGGCCAGTATGATTGCAGCAGTCGGCTTAGCCATGAGCGTTTACCACCAATCACTTCTCGGCTATCCGCCAACCGTAACACAAGTGGCTGCCGGATAACAACTTGCCTATCCACGGCGGCCTGCTGACAGGCAAAAAACCTGCCTCATCAGGTGCGGCACCAGACTCTTGCCGGCGGGAAAAACCGCCCGGACGCCCGCGCCACCTGAGCCTGCCGGGACAGACTCTGAACTACCCGGCCTGGACTCGAACCAGGAATACCAGGACCAAAACCTGGTGTGTTACCGATTACACCACCGGGTAAAGCGGAGCGATCCCGCATCCTCCAACTGAAAATAAATATTGACAGAGCAACGATTTATCTGCGTTTTCAGAATGGTCGCAGCTCTGGCTGGCCAAGCCGAGGCCTGAGTTCCCGCTGCGAGCCGGAAACCCATTCCCCCTCAATGAGGGAGACGCCCCATGGGCATGGCGATCCGGCTCCAAGCCGGAAAGAGACTAAGCATAGCCGTCTTCGCAATCTGCGTCAATGCGGGCGGATTGGTGTGTGCCACTGCTCCAGAGTCGTGCGGGGATACCCCCGAGACCTGTGCGCCATGGCTCCTGAGCCGTGCGGGGACGACATAGACGTTCCCCCCTGCTCAAGCGCAGTGGCGTACATGCCGGGACGACTCCGGTGTTCCGCACTGCTCAAGAGCAGTGGCAACGCATGGGAGCAGCCGTACAGACAGGCTGGCGACGCCCCCAACGCGGGTCGCAGGATCGCGCACGGTCATGCGGAGTCCCAACCGTCCGCTTCAGGCTATAATGAAGTTTTCGCCCAAGGTGCCAACATTATGAAAGCTCGCGAACTCCATAACATGGGCTTTCCGAAGGGGCCGGTCACCCTGACCGCGCTGGCCACCGTGGGCAACGCCCGCGTCTCCGGCCAGTCCAACGCCCAGGTGCGCAGCAAGCTCCATGCCCTGCTCAGAAGTCCTGAGCGTTTCAAGGATGACCCGCTCTACGGGAAGCTGGCCAACGCCCTGATCGAGTCCAAACCATTCTCCGGCTCACCCGAGCACGAGTGGGAAGAGCACCCGCCGCTGGAATACAAGGTCTGGGGCAACGACATCGACGAACAGGCCCACCAGCAGATGCGCAACGCCTGCCGGCTGCCCATCTCCGTCGCGGCCGCGCTCATGCCGGACGCTCACGTCGGCTACGGACTGCCCATCGGCGGCGTGCTGGCTACCGACAACGCGGTGATCCCCTATGCCGTCGGCGTGGACATCGCCTGCCGGATGATGATGACCGTCTTTCCGCTGCCGCCCAAAGAGCTCCAGGAGGACACCGACCGCTTCAAGCGCATTCTGGAACGCAACACCCGTTTCGGGATCGGCGCGGAGTGGAAACCCCGGCGCGATCATCCGGTCATGGACGAGGACTGGAGCGTCTCGCCCATCACCGCCAAGAACAAGGACCTGGCCCATCGCCAGCTCGGCACGTCCGGCTCAGGCAACCATTTCGTGGAGTTCGGCGAGTTGGAGGTCTTGGAGCCGGTCAAGGGTCTGGCGCCAGGGAAGTATCTCGCCGTCCTGTCCCACAGCGGCAGCCGGGGCACGGGCGCCAAGGTGGCCGACCACTACAGCCGCTGGGCCATGAGCCAGCACGGCGGGTTGCCCTCCGAGCTGCGGCACCTGTCCTGGCTGGATCTGGCCGGCGACGGCGCGGAGTACTGGGCCGCGATGGAGCTGATGGGCAAGTATGCGTCGGCCAACCACCACGTGATCCACCGCCAGATCGTGGAAGCCGTCGGCGAGGACCCGCTGCTGCAGGTGGAGAATCACCACAATTTCGCCTGGAAAGAGATGCACAACGGCCGGGAGGTCATCGTCCACCGCAAGGGCGCGACCCCCGCGGCGCCGGGCGTGCTGGGCATCATCCCCGGCTCGATGGCCTCGCCCGGCTACGTGGTGGAGGGCAAGGGCAACCCCGAGTCACTCCACTCGGCCGCGCACGGCGCCGGCCGGCGCATGGGCCGCAACGTCGCCAAGAAATCCCTCGACTGGAAAGACGTGAACCGCTACCTGCGGGAAAAAGGCGTCACCTTGCTTTCCGCCGGGCTCGACGAGGCCCCGTATGTCTACAAGGACATCGAGGAGGTCATGGCCGCCCAGCATTCGCTGGTCCGCCCGCTGGCCAAGTTCATGCCCCGGCTGGTAAAGATGGCTCCCGGCGGCGAACGGCCGGAGGATTGAATTGCGGATTGTGCAAGTAAAGAGCCGTGGGCTTCAATCCGGCGAAGTAACTAATCCGTCCGAACTCTTCGCTTCCAGTAATCCGGATCCCTGTGCAGGTGCATGACGGCGATAACCTCGACCTGCTCTGGTTCAACCCGGTATAGCACTGCGTAGGGAAAAGTCCGCGCCAGGCAACGACGAACATCTGCGTCTACGACACGGAAAGAAAGAGGGGTAGCCTGAATTCGACTGATGGCGTCCTGGAGTGAAGCAAGAAACCGTCTGCCGAGAGCCTGTTACTGCAACTCGTAAAACGCGGCAGCCTCAATCATCTCGGCTTCCGCTTCGGGATGAAATCGAACGGGCTTCATCCGAGTGCCGCGTATGCTTTCGCGAACACGTCCTCGGCATCGCGCAGTTCCACGAGGCCTTCGTCAATTTGACGGCACCGTTTGCTCACTTCTTCCCGCCATGCGGGAGAAAGCTCGTCGCCCGGCTCCGCGTCCAGACTATCAATGAGCTTCTCAGCGACAAAAGCGCGCGCCTGCGCAGGAAGCTGCAGAGCTTCTGAAATGATCTTATCGACTGGCGTACTCATATCGTCAGGATATCCCAGCCGGGCGCAGTCATCAAGCTTGGCAGAACAGATTGTAAGGAACTCCGCCTCCAGAAACATATATGGTAAGATACCCTGCATCCCCGGGAGCGAGAACATGGATCATTCGCAAGACGCTGCGTCACCCCAGAAGAGGCCCCGCCGTGTCCGCCGCTGGATCATCCTCGCGCTCGTGTTGGCCCTTGCGGTCTGGTTCGGCCGGTTCGCCTACCTGCGCATTACCCTGCGCCCCACGCCCCGGCCGGAGTACTGGCTGGCCCAACGGGATGCGTTGAACCCTCTGCCGGCGGGCGCCCTGACGTTTGCGGAAGTAGAGGCACGTCTCGACGACCGACCGTGGGAGACTAATGCGAGGCCGGGAGCCGGGCACTGGCGTTACGATCGCGGGCCGGCAGACAACTCCTACGAGCCTCTCTATGCCGATGCCAACGCGTCACGCGAGTTTCAAAAGGTTGAATTCCAGAAGGCGCGCGCCGCCGTCATCGAGGCCGTGCACAAGGGTTGGCAGGCGGATCCGAACACGGGTATGCGGATCTACGGATTCTACGGCGGGTACACTCATTGGGGTGGAGCCCTGATCCGGCATGCGCGCTGGTCGCGAGAACAGGCCGCGGCCGGGCGGAACGACGAAGACGGTGCGTCCAGCCTGACGGCGGCCCGGGAAGACTGGCTGGCCGTGCTGCGCATGGGTCTGCATCTCCAGAGGGAACGGCGATCCGTATCCGCTCATATGTGGACACACATCGAAGAGCGCCTGGCTGATGACGTGATGCAGGCCGCCCGGGACTCCCTTCTCGTTCTCGATGCTCGTGCGCTGGCCTCGGAGGTGGACGCCCATCGGTTGAAGGTAGACCGGCCCAGCCAGTACTTCGAGGGCGACCGGCTCGCCCTGCATGAAGAACTTGAGCAGGTCTATGTTCGGGAAGGTGGCAACTGGATCGACGTCAGCGCGATGGTCTCGCGCCGAGCGCCCTCATGGTGGGGAAGAACAATTCAGGCCCCTTCGCGAATCTGGAATCTCACCTCGCCCGTGTTCCATACGTTCGAAGAGGCAAGTGCGTATGTGGACAGCCTCTTTGAATCACTGGACCGCCCCGGCAACGTGGGGGAGATCCAGCGATTCGGCTTCTCGTACGGGCTCCACCGGTATTCTACTGCGTGGCGGGTTCAGGATACCCTGCGGCGGATACAATTCTCTCACACGCTCATGGATGCCGCCTTGACGGTGCTCGCGCTTCGCATCTATCACGACCGCAACGGCCGGTACCCTGAACGGCTCGAAGAACTCGTCCCTGATTACCTGCCCCGGTTGCCCCTGCAATACCGCGACGGCAAACTACTGGAATACCGCCGGACCACCACCGGCTACGAGATCCGTGGCGTGGCCCCACCGCTGTATCGCGAGGAACCGTGGGGGCGCCCCCCTGAGCCCGCGTATGACCAGGCCGTGCTGACACCCGAGGGCTTCCAGGAGGTTCAGCCATGACGCCGCCTGTCGATCCATCACTGGCCATTGCCGGAGGCCCGGACACGCACGTGACCGCCTTGCTGCCGGCCACCGCCCCCCCGCCGGAGCCGGCCCGGAAGATCAACTTTTTCAAGGCCCTGCTGCTTTACTGGCTCCTGCCTAAGCGTTACGGCCCGCACCTGGCGGTCGGGAGCTGGAAACGGGCCCTGCTGGCCCAAGTGTTGTCGGTACTGGTATTTCTGACCGCGCTTCTGCCGGCCCTGCCGGGAAGAATCAGCTTTTTCAGCTTGGACGATTGGCGTGAGATGGCCGCGGCAAAAGTGATCGATATGGCCACTGAAACTGCCATGGGCAAAATGAGTTGGATTTCCGTCCTGCTTGTTCTCCTGAGCATCCCCTTGGCCGAACTGGCCCTGGTCTTGCTGTCCATCCTGATCATGCCCTGGTACGCCGGCGGCGACCGGGCGGGGTCGGTGTTCAAGCGCAGCCTCAAGAGCGTGTACTGGTCAACCACCATTCTCATCCCGCTCACGCCGCCGGCCTGGCTGTTTACAGCATACAGGGTCAATCCCTATCAATGGGTGGATAAGCACGGGGAACCGCTCGCCGTCGGCGTTTTGCTTCTGGTGGTCGGCCTGCCGGCTGTGCTGTTCATGCGCATGCTATTGGCCGGCGGGACGCGGTACGTGGGCGCCCCCGAGGGTCCGGCCTTCGCTCCGCGCGAGCCCCGCTGCGACGACTGCGGCTATCTCATCATCGGCCTGCCGCTGGAGGCCCGCTGCCCGGAGTGCGGGCTGGAGGTGCGTGAATCGCTGCCCGGTGGCCGGCGCCGCCCCACCGTCTGGCAGGAAAACGAGTTCAAGCCCACCGGCTTTGCCGACCTGCTGCGCCTCCAATGGGTGGTGCTGACCCGCAAGGATTTCTTCAAACGGCTTCCCGTCCAATCGGGGCTGGCCTCCGCACGGCACTTCTGGTGGGGCACCTGGTGTCTGATGGTGCTGGCCACGTTGCTGGCGCTGCGGTTGCTGGCCGTGTTCGTGGAGAAGGAGGACGACTTCATAGGCATGCTGATGACCGGGGCGCTGGCCGTGCTGATCCTGCCGCTGCTGCTACAGGCGCTGATGATGTTCACCATGTGTCTGCACGGCCAATTGTGCCACGGCCTCCGCGATTACCGCGGCTCCGCGGTGGTCTGCTACTACGCTTCGCCCCTGATGTGGCCGGGGCCGCTGCTGCTGGTCCTGGCCCTGGCGCCGATGGCCTTGCCGGTGGAGCGGCTGTTGCACGAGATCGCCGTTCCCTCACCGCTTGGTGGTTGGCTCGACGGCATGAGCCTGTACATGGTCGGCGTCCTGCTGGCCTTTCTGATCAGCCTGCTGTGGTGGGCGCTGCGTCTGAATCGGGCCCTGCGCGACATCCGCCACGCGAACGTTTGATTTTGTTGCATGGCGGGTCTTACAATGGCTTTAAGTTGTTGAGCTTTTGGTGATCCCGGGCCCGCTGTGTCTATTTTGCCTCGCACCAGGACTTCCGACCGTCGGCTCCGCAGAGACCTGCGGACGCTGGTGTGTTTTATCGAGTTCTATTGCCGGCACCGGCACGCCGATGCCCCTAAGGGGCCTCCGCCGTTCGAGATCCCGGAACTGACCGCATCCGCCGGTCCGCGCCCGCCGTTGTGTGCGGACTGCCACAAGCTGCTCTCCCATGCCGTCTACAAGCGGCTGCGCTGCCCCATGGATCCCAAACCGGCCTGCAAACACTGCCCCACCCACTGCTACCACCCCACCTACCGCCGGCAGATCCGCGAGGTGATGCGCTACTCCGGCAGAGGGCTGCTGCTGAGAGGACGAATCGATTACCTCCTGCATCTACTTTTCTAAATCAGGAAAGCATGAAAAACACGAAAGAGATTTGCCAACTCAATACGCTGACTGCTTTCGCGCTTTCGTATCTTCGCGATTCAGGACCCGTGACCGGCGGCCGGCGGCATGCAACTTCCTGTTCCTCCCAGTCTTTTGGCGCTTATAAACAAATGAGCAGATTCTAATTGCGACGCCTGCCTCCAGGCTTTACTCTCCTCACCGAGCAACAACCGGGGTACAGCACCTGGCGAGGCGCGCGGCCTTGCGGGCATCGACGGTTCCGGCGAAAATAGCCGTAACCTGTCGCGTTCGGGGGCCACGGTCACGTGCTGGTTGCTCATGCTGGCAGAAAGGGGTGAACCGTGCTGTCTGCCCATTTGCTGGCCCAGGTCGAAGGGCTCTTCGTCTGGTATAACGCTGTATTCGTGGTTCTGTTCGCCGTCGGTTTCTTCTTCACTTTCCTGCAACTTGTTGGGCTCGGGTCCGGCTCGGGCGCGGAAGCCGATGCGGACGTGGATGCCGACGCTGACGTGGACGCCGAGGCCGAGCTCGACGCCGAGGTGGATGCGGAGGCCGACGTGGATGCTGATGCCAACGCCGACGCGGAAGCCGACGTGGGCGCGGAGGGCGACGGGCACGTGGATACGCACGGCCCCGTGGCGGCCGGGTCGGCCGTTGGTTTGACCGGCGTGTTCGCGCAGCTCTTTGCCCTGGGCAAGGTGCCGCTGTCCATCTCGCTGATGCTGCTATGCTACACGATGGGAGTCAGCGGCTGGATCGCCAACCAGCTTCTCCAGCCCCGGCTGGGCGACCCGGCGACCTTCTTCCCGGTCAGTCTGCTGCTGGCGTTGTGTGCCGGCTTCCTGGTGCTGCGGTTCGCCGGGGCCCTCATGGGCCGCTATCTGCCGACCGTATCCACCACCGCCGTGCAGAAGCGGCACCTGGTCGGGATGACCGCCCAAACGACTCTGCCGGTCAACGAGCGAATCGGGCAGGCGTGCCTGTACGACAAACACGGCACGCTGCACATGATCAATTGCCGTGTGCGGGCCGGCGCCCCGGCCATCGAAAAGGGTACATCCGTCGTTCTGATCAAATACATCCCCGACCGGGACATGTTCGTGGTCGGGAGGGCATGAGAGCATAACGAGTCTCCAGTCACCATTTGCCAGTTTCCAGTCAGTCTGGCGGGAACTCAAACTGGAAACCGGCTACCGGTGACTGGCAACCAAAAGGAGGCTGCGACATGCAAGTGTTCTCAGGCATCATCCTGATCGGATTGGCGCTGATCGTGCTGCCCATCATCTTCGGCGACCAGCTTGGCACGTATCAGTTCGTCCTCATCCCGCTGGGCGCCGTGCTGCTGGTGCTCTCCACGTTGGCGATGATGATCGCGCGTTTCTATCGCAAGCCGGCGGCCAACCAGGCCTACGTGCGCACCGGCATGGGCCAGGCCAAGGTCATCCTGGACGGCGGCTCCTTCGTGATTCCCGTCGTCCACCAGCTCGTGGAGGTCAGCCTGGAAACCATGCGGCTGGACGTGAAGCGTGCCGGCCAGGACGCCCTCATCACCCGCGACAACCTCCGCGTGGACATCGCCAGCGAGTTCTATATCCGCGTGGACGCCAACAAGGACGCCATCCTCCAGGCGGCCCGCTCGCTGGGCGACAAGAGCGTGGACGCTCAGGCCGTTTCCAACCTGGTGTATGAGAAGCTGGTCAGCGCCCTGCGCAGCGTGGCGGCCACGAAAGACCTGCTCGAACTGCACGTAAAACGCGACGAGTTCGCCACCGCCGTGCTCGAAAACCTCAGCTCCGACCTGCTTCAGAACGGCCTCAAGCTTGAAACCGTGACCATCAGCCAGCTCGACCAGACCCCACCCGAGAGCCTCAACGAGCGCAACGTCTTCGACGCCCAGGGTTTGCGCAAGATCACTGAGATCACCCAGGCCCAGAACGTCGAGCGCAACCGCATCAACCGCGATGCCGAGCGGCTGATCAAGGAGAAGGACGTCAACGTCAGGAAGGAAGTGCTCGCCCTGGAGAAGGACCAGGCCGAGGCCGAGGCCTCCCAGGCCACCGAGATCGCCAACATCAAGGCGGCCAAGCTCCGCGAGCAGCAGGAATACGAGATTCAACAGCGCCTCGCGGTGGAGCTGGCCGCCGTTCAGAAGGATGAGGCGGTCAAGAAGGCCGACATCCTCAAGAACCAGGCCGTCCAAGTGGCGGACGTCGAGCGCGAACGGCAGGTCAAGATGCAGATGGTCCTGCGCGATCAGAAGGTCCAGGAGGCCGAGGCCGCCCGCCAGCAGGCCGTGGAGGTCGCCAAACGCCTGGCCGAAATCGCCATCGCCGAGAAGGAAGCCGCCCGGGCCGCCGCCGAAGCCAAGGCCAAGGCCGCGGAGGCCGAGCGTGAAAAGGAGGCTCAGCGCGTCCAGACCGTGGCGGTCACCGCCGAAGCCGACCGTGAGGCCCAGAAGAAGATGATCGAGCAGAAGCAGGAGGTGGATGTCAACCAGTATCGCGAGAAAATCGCCGCCGACGTGGCCGCCTACACGCAGGTCAAGAAGGCCGAGGCCGCCGTTCAGGCCGCCGAAAAGCAGAAGCTGGCCACACTGGTCCTGGCCGAGGCCGACTCCCAGGCGGCCATGAAACGGGCCGAGGGCGAGCAGGCGGTGAAGATGGTCGATGTCACAGTCGACCGCGAGCGGGTGAACGTCGAGCAGGCCCGCGTCGACGTCGAACGCCAGGAACTGGAAAACAAGCAGACCTTCAGCGAGGCGGCCCTCAAGTTCGAGGTGCAGAAGCTTGAAATCCAGGCCAGCGCGGAGGTCCAGAAGGCCTTCGCCCAGGCCATGGGCGAGATGCTGGCCAAGGCCAACATGCAGATCTTCGGCGACCCGACCACGCTGTCGAACATGGCCGCCCGGTTCATGCAGGCGGCCGGTTACGGCCAGATGCTCGGCGGGCTGCGGGCTACCTTGCCGGATGGCGTCGGGCAAATCGCCGGCGGAGTCCTGACCGGCCTGGGGGCCCCTATCGCCGCCGCCCTGCAGAAAATCACCGGTCAGGCCATTGACCCGGCACTGATCGAGAAGGTCGTCGCCCAGGTAGCCGCCGAACAGACGGCCCCGACCAAGGGCAACGGGCACAGCCCCGAAGCCGCCGCTACCCCGCCGGCCAACCCGGCTAACCGTCTGTCGGCCGATAAGAAAGAAAAGAAGTCCTGAGCCAGTTCGCGGCGAGAAAGCTCCGGACCAACCAACGCCAAGTGATGCGAACCGCGGCCCGGCCGGGCGAAGACTCGACCGGGCCCACGGTTTGCAGTTGACGCCGGATGCGGACGGGGTGGTGGCAATTCTTTGCGGCAGGGTGGCGCGGGGCACCGGGGGGCGTGCATCTTGCACGCCTTTGAGGCGGGCAGGATGCCCGCCCTCCTGATGCGCCCGGCCGCTTCACCATAATCCTTTGCCGGACCCTGCGGACGGAGATAGATTCAGTCCGGCCTTGCACAAGCTAGATTCCAGACGGTACAATGAAGTGTAACAGCTCCAGTCTGCAAGCCCAATCATGTTGACGGGGCGGTCCAATAACAGCTTTAGTCTTTCCTTCGAGGTGCGGGAATGAGGCATTATCCGTCCATCGGGTTGCTTTCCTGCTGCAGCCTGCTTGCTGCCATGCCGTTCTTGCCGGCCGTGCAGGCCGCCCCGGTATGGGGAGAGCTGTTTGAGCACCATCAGCCGGATGGAGAGGTCATCCTGGTTCGCATCTGGGGTGACGAATTCTACCGCGTCGTCGAGTCCCTGGACGGCTACACGCTCGTTCCCGACCCGAAGACCCGGGCCGCCTGCTACGCCCGGCTGAACAAGGACAGAACCGAGCTGATTTCCACCGGCGTTCGCGTCGGACGGGGAAAGCCGGCCGACCTGGGGCTCACCCGGCGTGTCCGCATCCGCCCGGAAGTGGCACGGTCCAAGGCTCTGGCCGCCAGACAGGCCGCGGCGGCAGAAGAGGCGGCCCTGTTGAAGGCGGCCGGCATCCCTCTGACCGCCAAGGCCGCGGCACCAACTACCGGCCAGATCAAGGGAATCTGCCTGATCGTCGATTTCTCCGATTCCCCCGCCACCATGCCGCCCTCGTCCATCGAGGCCTTCTGCAACCAGGTCGGCTACACCGGCTACGGTAACAACGGATCGGTGCGCGACTACTTCTACGACGTCTCGGACGGGCGTCTGATCTATACCAATTACGTTCCCACGACCTACTATCGAGCCTCCAAGCCCAAGACCTACTACGAGGACGAAACCGTCTCCCACGGCACGCGCGCCCGCGAGCTGATCATCGAAGCCCTGCAAGCCCTGAACAACAGCGGTTTCGATTTCAGTCAGTATGATTCCGATGGAGACGGCTACGTGGACGCGCTCAACTGCCTGTACGCCGGCCCCTGTCGCAACGCCTGGTCCAAGGGGCTTTGGCCGCACGCATGGACCGTCGCCTTCAGCGCCGACGGCGTATCCACCAGGAAATATCAGATCAGCTACATCGGCAGCAGCCTCACCCTGGGGACTTTTTGCCATGAGAACGGGCACATGGTCTGCGGGTGGCC
This sequence comes from Phycisphaerae bacterium, assembly GCA_012719955.1. GTDB lineage: Bacteria > Planctomycetota > Phycisphaerae > UBA1845 > PWPN01 > JAAXZI01. The sequence continues at coordinate 44,119 of JAAXZI010000176.1, forward strand.
GGACCTGTACGACTATGGGTATGAATCCCGCGGCGTCGGCTACTTCTGCATCATGGCGTTCGGCTCAATCAGCACCAATCCGGTGGAACCGTGCGCTTACATGAAAGCGATTGCGGGGTGGTCCACGGTCAACATTCTCTCGACCCCCGCGACCGGCCTGTCCGTGCCGGCCAGCCGCACCAACGTCTGCTACAAATTCCCGAGGCCCGGCAAGGCCAACGAGTACTTCCTGATCGAAAACCGGCAGCGAACCGGCCGGGACAGCTACCTGCCGGATTCCGGTCTGGCCATCTGGCATATCGACACCTCTGGAAGCAACGACTACGAGCAGATGACCCCCACCCAGCATTACCTGGTCACCCTCGTCCAGGCCGACGGGCGGTGGGATCTCGAAAGGAATGAAAACAACGGCGATTCCACCGATCTGTGGGCCGCCCCCACCTATACCGCCTTCACTCCGGTGTCGACGCCGAATACCAACTGGTGGGACGGCAGCCCTTCCAATATGTACATTCAGAATATCAGCGCCAGCGCCCCCACCATGACCTTCGATTTCCTGCCTTTCTGGGACTGTAACGAGAACGGCTACGCCGACAGCGAGGATATCAGCTCGGGCCGCAGCCAGGACTGCAATGGCAATGGGAACCCGGACGAGTGTGACATCGCCGAGGGGCTCAGCCCGGACTGCAACGGCAACCTCGTGCCCGATTCGTGTGAGCCCGACAGCGACCAGGACGGCCTCATCGACGTCTGCGACAACTGCCCAACAGTGGCCAACGCCGACCAGGCGGACAACGACCAGGATGGCATAGGCGACGTCTGCGACTCGGATGATGACAACGACAACATACCGGACACCATCGACAATTGTCCGCTGGTGGCCAATCCGGACCAACTGGATACGGACGGCGATGGCGTGGGCGATGCCTGCGATATCTGTCCCATAACGCTGTCGGGCCTCGAGGTTGACGCCAACGGATGCTCGGCTTTCATTCGTGGCGACTTCGACCGGGACGGCGACGTGGATCAAACCGACTTCGGCCATCTGCAGGCCTGCATGACCGGAGAGTTGGTGACACAGACGGACCCGAACTGCCAGGATGCGAAACTGGACGGCAACGACGGCATCGGCAGCGGTGACCTGGCCGTGTTCCTCAGATGCCGATCGGGCGCGAATATGCCGGCCGACGCGACCGATCCGAACTGCCTCCAATGACCGCCAGCCCGCCCCCGAGCGGACTTTGTCGCCAAGCCAACACAGAAGTGTGCACAATGCGGGAAACGACCATCAGGCCCGCCGCCAGGCAAACGATGATATGACTCCAGACGCTGCCTGCCGATACGGCCTTGTCTCCTGAGGGCAGCCGGGGGTGGCAATTCTTTGTGGCGGGATGGTGCTGAGTTTCGGAGGGCGCGCATCTTGCATTCCTTTGAGGCGGGCAGGGTGACCGCCCCCCGATTACCCGGCATGCCTTTGACGCGGGCAAGGAAGTCCGCCCCCCCGATGCGCCCGGCCGCTTCGCCATAATTCTTTGCCAGACTCAGGCGTCCCTTTCCTCTCAAACGCGGTTGGCCCGGCAACGTCGCATCTGCTACATTACCCGGAGCGGAGTGACAAACAGCTTTGACTTCAATCCCGCGGTTCGTGAACCCCGCCACCGCGCACGGAGGGTTTTGTGCAGAGAGCGATTTATTGGACGCTGGGCCTGTTCATGATTTGCGGGTGGGCCGGCCGGACGCTCGCCGACGAGTTTCACGGCATCAATGCAGGCGCCCCCATCTGGGACGGCGTCATCCAGTTTACGAAGGAGAAGGCCGCCGCCATTGCCGCCACCGGTTGCCGGGCGGTGCGTATCAATTTTCGGCTGGACGGGCACGGAAGCTGGGATGCCGATCTGCTGTCGCAGTACGACACCGTCATTCAGCACGCCCGGAACAATCACCTGGTCGTCCTGGGGCTGATCTGCAACGAAGCCCGGCCTGTGGGGCAAGCACACTACAACGACGACCCCGATGGCGACGGCCTGAACGCGTACGTCCACGATTTCGCCGCCACCGCCCTGCTGCTCGTGGATCGCTACAAAAGCGACATCAAACGCTGGGAAATCTGGAACGAGCCGGGGGCCTGGACCAATCCCAATTGGGCCAACGACCCCAGGAATGCCGGCGGAACGTACATACTCCCCGCCGTCTACGCTAACCTGCTGGCGGAAACGTATAAGCAGCTCAACCACTACAACGGCCGGACCATCCTGACCACCCACGGCATCAAGCTGGTCAGCGGCGGCCTCTTTGCCCACGATATCGGCGGGAGTTTTTCGACGGGCATGGATTACATGCTCAGGGTTTACGATCAAACCGCCGTGTGGGACGCGCTCGAGGCAGCCACCGGGCGTCGCTACCCCTGGGATTATTTCGGCTATCACTTCTATCTCAATGCCGGCGAGCCGGTCAGCACGCAGGAGATCGGCGACTACCTCAATGACGTGCGGACCGGGCAGGCCGCTCGGGGCGACCATTCGCCTCTGCTGATCACCGAGTTCGGATGGACGACGGCCGGCCCGAGCGAAAGCCTGCAGCGCGACAACATGCGCGAGACGTACACGTTCCTGGAATCGAGGCCCTTCATCGCAGGCACCTACTGGTACCAGTGGCAGGACGAATCGCCCACCGTCAAATATGGTCTTCTGCGCGCGGACGGCACCCTCAAGCCTGCTTACGATGAGTTCGTGCTCCGAAATATGACTTCGCCGCGGCGTATACCGGGTGACATGGATCAGGATGGCGACGTCGATCAGGTGGATTTCGGGCTTTTCCAGGCCTGCTTTTCCGGATTCGCTTACCCCCAGAACGACCCCGCGTGCGCGAACGCGAAGCTCGACGGGGACCACGATGTGGATGCGGATGATCTCAAGATATTCCGAAGGTGCATGTCCGGCGCCAATGTGCCGGCCGATCCGGATTGCGCGTAAGCGCAGTGCTCCGTTTTCCATGACCGCTGATGTTCGACGCCAATCGAGACACGCCCATTTACCGGCCTTTACTTCTTGTCACTGGTACAGGACCAACGATACTTCTACGACGCGCCCCGGGGACACGCCGCTCTCGCGTCCGCGGATTTTGAGCCCTTGAGCGGTTGATGTTCACCACGCGTCTGGGGTACATTGAAGATGTTCTCGTGGAGTTTTCTAAGGGAGGAGAAGTGATGCGAATGATGAAAATGGCCTTGACGGGCGGGGTCCTGGCCGTCTGTCTGCTGCCGGCTTCATTGTCGGCTGAACCCAGGATCGTCGTAACCCAGGGCGAGGAGGCCGACCTGGGGGCCACGTTCAGCTCGATCGACCTGATCCAGGGTCTGATCCCCCAGGCATTACCAGGTGATAGAGGCTGGCACCCGGTGAACACCGATCCAGCCGACCAGCTTCCCGCGTTCACCGATGGCGCCGGCATGCGCGCGACCGGCCTGACGGGTCTGCTCAACGATTTCCCGCCCGCCGGCGAGCCCACCAAGCTGATCCGGTACGATCTCCCCCTGCCGGTCGACGTGGAGGAAGTTCGGGTCTTCACCGGCAACAATAATCGGGATGGGCGCGTGTTCCACACGTACACGATTGCCTTCTCCAGCGATGGCGGCGAGACGTTTTCGCCTGAAATTTACGTCCAGTCTCATCCTTCCGGCACCATCAACAATACTCAGTTCAACCAGTGGCGCGTCGTCCTGTCGCGGGTGACGGACACGTCCGGGCGGCTGGCCACCCGAGTCAACAGCATCCGCTTCCACTTCTACGCAGCCGACAATTCGGAGGGCCAGACACGCGATCCGTTCAACGGCGTCAATCCCTACACTGGCCGCGATGACGGTTTCAACGCCCCAATTTCCTCGCCCCTGATCTGGGAAATCGACGTGTTCGGCGTTCCTAGCGAAATCTGCGACAACGGGATTGACGATGACGGGGATGGCGATGTTGACTGCCTCGATTCGGACTGCACAGGCAGCTCCGAATGCACGTGCAATGATCCCTTCGCCGATGCCGATGGCGACAACGATGTCGATCAAAGCGACTTTGGCATCTTCCAGTCCTGCTACGGGGGCGAGTTCGGCGGGATTCTGACCACCTCGCCGTATTGCCACTGTTTTGACCGCGATTACGGCGGGCAGGGCGACGGGGATGTGGACATGGAAGACTTCAACGCCTTCATAGCCTGCTTGAGCGGTCCGATGATTCCCGCGGACCCGGCCTGCGACGACAACTGACCGGCATCCGCTTCCGGCAAACCAGTTTCTATCTCAACAGTCGCATCGACGTCCCGCATGTGTCTGCACCGGCGGGACGTCGATGCCATACTTGCCGGGATGAGTGTTATGGGCCAGGCTCGGCGGCCTCCGCGCATCGGCAGCGCGCCGTGGGAAGGAGTCGGCCGTTTCTGATTCTGCTAACGATTACAGAGCCGCGAAGTTGCGCAACATGGTCAGGCCAGCCTGCTGGCTCTTTTCCGGGTGGAATTGCGCTGCGAAGAGATTGTCCCGCCAGATCGTGGCGGTGAACTCGTACCCGTACTGGCAACGCCCATGCGTGACCGCGGCGTCGGTCGGGACCACGTAGTATGAATGCACGAAGTAGAAATACGTGCCGCTGTCCAAGCCGCGCATCAGCGGACAGGGCTTGTTCCAGACAAGCTGATTCCACCCCATGTGCGGGATTTTCAGATCACGGCCGTTGGGCAGCTTGCTGAAGTCAAAGCGCACCACTTTGCCGGGGATGAGGCCCAGGCCGCGGTATTCGCCATCCTCATAGCTGACCTCGAAGAGCAATTGCAGCCCCAGACAGATGCCCAGGAACGGCCGCCCGGACTCGACGGCTTCGACGATCGGCGCTTCCAGGCCCTGCTCACGGATATGGCCGATCGCATCGCGAAAGGCGCCCACGCCCGGCAGGACCACCTTGTCCGCCTGCCGGATCTCCTCGGGCGTGTGCACGATACGGGCCTCGGCGCCGACGCGCTCAAAACCCTTCTGCACGCTCCGCAGGTTGCCCATGCCATAGTCGATGATGGCAATCATGCGAGTTACCAGTTGCCAGTCTTCAGTTTCCAGTCGTCCGTCTTCAGCCCTGCCACACCGCCAAACTGGCGACTGGAAGCTGGAAACCAAAAACTTCCTAAGCCTTCACGGCTCTCTTGTTCAACACGTGGTCAAGCTGCCGGATGGCCTGCCTGAGCCGCTGCTCGTTTTCCACCAGGGCGATGCGCACGTAGCCCTCGCCGTTCTCACCGAACGCCCGGCCGGGCGCCAGGGCGACTTCGGCCTCCTCCAGCATACGCATGGCGAAATCGATAGTGGACTGGCCTTTCAGATGCTCATCCTTGACCCGGGCCCAGACGAACATACCCGCCCGGCAGCGATCGGCCTTCCAGCCGAGCCGCTCACAGCCGGCAATGACCACGTCGCGGCGATCCTGGTAGATCTTGGCCTGTTCTTCGACGAACTGCTGGCAATGCCGCATGGCGATAATGGACGCGATCTGCACCGGCTGAAAAATGCCGTAATCGTAATAGCCCTTGATCGTGGACAGGGCTTCGATCATCGTGCGGTTGCCCGCGCAGAAACCGATGCGCCAGCCGGCCATATTGTACGGCTTGCTCATCGTGGTGAACTCAACGCCCACGTCCTTGGCCCCGTCGGCCGCCAGGAAGCTGGGCGCCATATAGCCATCGAAGCAGGTCTGGCCGTAAGCGAAGTCGCTGATAACGGCCACTCCGTAAGCCTTGGCCAGTTGGACCACCTGGTCATAAAACGGCGCTTCGACGGTCATGCCCGTCGGGTTGTGCGGATAGTTGAGGATCAGCACCTTCGGACGCGGGTAGAGGTGCTCGACCACATAGCGGATGCGGTCGAGAAACGCCTCGTCGTTGCCCAGGCGAACGGAGATCACGTTCGCCCCGGCCAGGGCCACGCCATAGACGTGGATCGGGAAGGCCGGGTCTCCCACGACGGCGGTATCCCCCGGGCCGAGCATGGCCAGCAGCATGTGGCTGATGCCTTCCTTGCTGCCGATGCAGGCCACTACCTCGGTCTCGGGATCCAGTTCCACCCCGTACCGCGAACGGTAGTGGCGGGCGACATCCCGGCGAAGATTGAGAATCCCGCGTGAAACGCTGTAGCGATGATTGCGCGGGTCGCGGACGGCCTCGCACAATTTTTCGACGATGGGCTCCGGCGTAGGATCGCTCGGATTGCCCATTCCCAGATCAATGATGTCCACCCCCTGCTGGCGTTTCTGATGCTTAAGGGCGTTGATACGCGCAAACAGGTATGGCGGCAAACGACGGATACGTTCGGATGGTTGAACTTCAAAACTGCGCATAGGCGGAGAATTATAACCAGTTTTTCGGCCGGCGAAATGCCCCCTGCGCTTATTTCGATTCGCGCCTGCCGCCGGCGTCTTTAATGAGGCGGGCCGCGGCGTTATTGGGGTCCTGCTTCAAGATCCGCTCGGCGGTCTCCAGAGCGGCGCCGGCCTGGCCAAGCTCTCTTTGCCGCTGGGCAAGCGCCACCAGCAGGTCGAGACTTGCATCAGCGGCCTTGGCCCCCTCGCTCAGGAGACGCACTGCCTGATACTCATGCAGGTGCCGGCTGAGCTCCCCTAATGCGCTGACAATCTGGGCCAATTTCACCCGCGCCGCCGAATCCAGCGGCCGGGTCACGGCCTGCGCGGAAATCACTTCAACGAGCCGGGTGCCGTTGGCGAGCACGAGTTGAAGTCTGCGCCATTGTTTTTCATCTTCCGGAGCCTGGGCGACCGTATCGCGCACTAACTCCACCCCTCTGGATATATCATTCACCGCGAGGTCGACTTGTCCGGCAGCATCCGTGTTGAGCACCAGGCTTGCGCGGGCCAGATAGGACTCCGGATCGTTGGGGTCGCGATTGAGGGCCCGGTTGACCGCTTCCAGGGCTTTCTCGGGCTGCTGGCCGGCCAGGTAAGCCCGCGCCAGTTGGCGTTCGGCCGCCGCCCCCCCACCCGCGGCCAGCGCCTTTTGAAGGACCTCAATGGCCTGACGCCAATAGCCTTCACCCACCAGAAGCTGGCCATAGGCAATCTGGGACTCCAGGTCCGCCCGACCTTCGGGGGTATTTATGTACTCCTGGTAGTAATGAATCGCCTGGGTGGCGGAAGTCTTTGCGACCAGTGGAGCCAGCGCTGCCAGGGCCCGCACGTTACGCGGGTCGTAACGTAAGACGCGTTCCAGAATGGATTGAGCGCGAGGATCCTCCGCCTCCAGGGCCAGTGTTCCGGCCCGCAGATAGCCTTCAACGGCCTTGTCCCGGTACTGGCGGTAAGTCTTGCGCAGCTCAGGATTTTTGTCCCCCGCGATCTCGAGAGCCAGCGCGTCGTAAGCTCCCGCCAGATGAAGCACGACATCGAAGCCGGCCGATTCCGAAGCAGCCAGCGGCTCGAGGATCTGGATCGCCTCCCGGTAGCGCCGGTCGGCAATCGCTTCTCGAACCTGGTCAGGAACGGTCTCCGCAGCGGGCTGACTGACGGCGGGCGCGGAGGCAGTGGCTCCCTCGCTTGGCGGTGACAACTGAGCAAACGCCGGCCGTAAGGCCAGGACCACAGCAGTCGCCCAACATAAATATAAATATCGCTTCATTAGTGCCAACCTCGACCGCCCGGGAGCACGGCCAGCATCTGGATCCACTCTCGTAACACGAGTAATACGAACTGGGAGCGAATATAGGTCGGGAAACCGGGATGGGTCAACTGTCGGAGCACGGCGGGACGGCCAAGCCGGCCGCGACGCGCTTCCTGGACGGCAAGGGGAGTGGTCAGCCTTGCACGCTGAGCGTGCCGTATTCCGCTTCCACCGATTCCGGCGAGGGGCTGGCGGGCTCATTCGTGCCGGCAGCAGTCCCCGTCCGCTCCTCCCGAAGCTTCTCGATCAGCATGACCCAGGTCTCGCGCTGATATTCAAGCAGTTTGAGCGCATCCCGGGCCGGGGCCGGATCCCGCTGCACGCTGGACTCTACCAGCTTGCGATAAATGAAGTTATAAAGGCTGGCCATCCGCCGACACAACACCGGATCGACCTTGTAATTCAGAGAGTTGAGCATCTCCAGGACGATCTTCTGGGCTCGGCTGAACCCGTTGAAGGCGCTCTCCAGGTTCTTGCTCTCCAGGCCCTCGATGCCCTGCCGGGTGAAACGAATCGCACCATCGTACAGCATGAGGTGCAACTGCTCCGGCGGGGCCGTCAGTACAGCGTTGCGAAAATATGCGTCAGATGCGTTCGCCATAGTCGCTGGTGTTATCGGTTGCCAGGAGCCTCATCTTCAGTTAGCCACGGGAAAGTCGCCAACCCATGCGTTCGCTCCCCTTTGTGGCATATCACACGGACAAAGTACCACTGCACGCAAGCCATTCTTTCAACGGCTCGACCCCTGGGGGGATAAAGCGGCAAGCTGGCTGGACAGCGCCGATAGCGCCGACTGTTGGCTCTGCAACTTGGCCAGGGAGGCCTCCATGGCCTGGAACTGGGCGTACAGGCGCGCTTCTTTCTTGTCCAGCAGGGCCTGCAAATCACTGACCCGTTTGGTATAGAGATCGACCCGCTCCTGGAGCGCATTGGTCTGCATGGTCAGCAGGCCGGTGGACGAACTGGTGATATCCTCCAGGGTCTGGCGAAGGTGAACCGCGATTCCCTGGTTCACCGGCTTGTCGTTGCTGTCCTTGGTCACCAGGGTGAAGAATTTCTGCACCGCGGCCGCGTCAGTCTCAAGCACCTTCCGAAGCTTATCCTCGTCCAGGGTCAGCCGGGCGCCCGAGCTGATGCTGACGCCGAGCTGGCTGAGGCTTTTGTATTTCAGCCCATCCGCGCGGACCACGCGCGTCACTTCATTGTAGAGTTGGTCGCGCAGCCGCCGGACGGTGTGATCGCCCAGCAGTATGCCCTTTTCCTGCGTTTCCGGAACATACTTGGTCAGCTCACCAATTCGATCTATCGTGTCGTTGAAGGCATTCACGAATGTCTTCACATCCGCGATGATCGCCTCCAGGTCCTGCTCAACGGTAACGCTGACCGGCCGGGAGCTGACCGCGGTCAGGTTCAGCGTAAGCCCATCTATCACCCCGCTGACCGAATTGGTGCTGCTGGAGATAACGATGGGATTGAGCGTGTTGCCGTCGGTCACCGCCACCACGGCATCGCGGGCGACGGTCATGGTCCCCAGCGAAAGGCCGGTTGTGCCGGTGCTGTAGGCGATTTCGCCCTGCTTGCCGCTGAGGTTCGAGGAGATCACCAGCCGGTACGGCGCGAACGGCGAGCCGTCATTGATGACACGGGCGGTCACGCCGACATTGGCGTCATTTATTTTCTGAACCAGCTTGTCGAGGGTATCGCCGGGGCTGATGGTTATGGTCCCGGTGAAACTGCCGGTGATGACATTGGAGCCGATCTGAGCCTGGCCGGCCAGGCCCAGGCTGGCGGCGGTTCCCCCGTTACCCTCTTCCGTTACCTTCAATCCCCCCCCGCCGCCGGTGTTATCCACCAGCTCAATCCCGTCGCCATCGGCGTTGATCCGGGCCACCACATTCATGTTCAAGGCGTTAATGGCCTTCAGCACATCGCCCACGGTCCGCTGAGACGACTCCGAAAGCGTAACCGTGCCCGTGGCTCCATTGGCCGCGGTAATACGGAACGTGCCGAATTGAATGCCTTTGCCCTGGTGCAGCTCGGACAGCAGCGTGTTTTCCGAGATGTATTGACGCTTCAAGTCGCCGCTGGCCAACCGGTCGGCGGCGGCAGAGGTCCAGTGCAAATCCGCAGCGGTCGTGCCGGAGATGTCACGAGCAGACAGCGTACCCGAGCCGACGGCCAGGTCCGTGATCACGATGCCGATCCCGCCTTCATCAATACTGGCCGAGAGAGCGGGCTGGCCGTTGGCATCCCGGGCACTGTTGATGCGATCGATTACCTCCGCGAGCGTTGCGGCCCCGGTGAAATCCACCTCAACGGTGGAGCCATCCCGCCGGGTGAACTCGACCCGTCCGACATTCACGCCGCTGCCGCCGTTCAGGGATGACAGCAGGACAGTGTTCAGGCCGGCCATGAGTGCGCGACCTTCCATCCGGTTCCCCGTGGAACTACCCAGAATGCCCAAATCGCGGGCGGCCAGGGAGTCGTTGAGTGCTTCGACGGTGAACCCGCCTGACCCGGTCGTGTCGATAAGCTCGATGCCGTTGCCGTCCGAGGAAATCGCGGCGATCAGGCCGCCGTTGTTGCCCTCGGCATACTGGATGGCCCGCAGGACTGCGCCCACGGTATCCACCCTGTAGAGGGACCCGCTGGTAACGGTCGCATCGGCCGTGTCCGCCAGAATACCCAGGTCCGCGGCCGCCGAGCCCGTGACATCCTCGATCTTCAGGTTGGACACCTTGCCTTGCGAGACATCGCTGACGACCAGCTTGGAGCCCGCAATGGATACGGTGACGCCCAGGCCTGAGTCGTTGATCGCCTTCACCACGTCGGTGATGGTGGTGGCGTTTTCCAGCGAGATCTCCGCGGACTGACCATTGTGATTGGTGATCCGGATGGTGCCCAGGTTAACCCCCCGGCCGTCATTCAAAAGGGCCAGCGGGGTACCGCCCTTCGGGGGGTCACTGGATGCAAGTTGCAGATTGCTGGACAGGCTGACTGTAAACTGCCGGCCATCGGACAGGGTGAACCTCATGTCATCACCCAGGCCGGCCGTCCGAATCCCCAGGCCGTCGTTGAGCAGGGAAAGCCGGGTGCCCGCAACCAGTTGCACCAGGTCGCGCCCGACCAATTCACCGGTGCCGGACGTGCCGGCAATGCCCAGGTCCGCGGCCGTGTTGCCGCCCCCCAGGTCCTGAACCGCCATGACGCCCGCGGCCCCGCTCACATCGGTGAGCACCAGGCGTTCCCCGTCAATACGCGCGCGGACGTTGGCCGTGGTCTGCGTGTTAATGGCTTTAATGACGTCGTCGATGGTAACGGCGGCGGTAAGGTCCACATCCGCTGAACCGCCCGCGGCATCCGTAATGCGAATGACTCCCCGGCGAACACCCTGCACGCCATTGAGCACCGCCAGCGGGGTGGACGTATCCACCCGGGCCTTGCCGGTCTTAAACGTCAAAGTGCCGGCGCTCAGCGGGGTTCGGTCACGATCCACGAATCCGGTCGAAACGAGCTGGTGCGCACTGGCCAGCGAACGAACCTGGAAGGTGTAGACGCCGGGGGGAGTAAACTCATTCGCGGTCGCGGTCAGGACAGATTCGTCAGAGCTGCTTGCGGTACGGACGCTGAAAGCCCCCGGCTGGGCCAGCCGGCGGACCGCTCCCAGCGCAGCCATCAACCGGGCACTGAGCTCGGTATAAGCAACCTGCTGCTTCTTGACTGCCTCGATCTGGCTCTTGACCAGATTCAACGGCCGGGCCTCGATGGCCATCAACTGCTCGACCACCCCCTGGATGTCCATCCCGGAAATCAAGCCAATACTGGAGGATATCGTGCCCATAAACCACTCCCGGCGCGCGGCATCACGCCTCAGCGGTAATCATCGGCCTGGAGAACCATAGGGCTCGATAAAGGGATCCGATTATCGGACCTGGACACGACAAAATTAAGTGGAAAGCGTGCCGGAGCCAGGCGTGCGAGAGGGATTCACTTCCACGCGTTCCCGAGCGGCGTATCTCCGGCCATCTCATGAACCGTTGAAGGCAACCGTTCCAGCGACTCCGGCGGCGGCTTGTTTCCAGTTCCTACGGTGGGTGATGTGTACCAAAGAAAACACCGGGCGTCCGAAGACGGCCCGGCGTTTTCCGGAGGGGAAAAGCACTATGGGATCCGCATGAAGCGGGCAAACCTCACAATCATGAAAGGGGGAAGCGCATCATGACCGTTTCGTCACAACGCGATGGAGATTGGCCTCTCTCTACTCCCACCCTTTCCACGCGCTCACCTGACGCCATGCATAGCATACCCGATAATCAGGGCTTTTGCAAGCATAATCCTGAGAAATCGTGGGGACAACTCCCCATCCGCCCGCCCCCCTGCCGACATCGCACCTCATATCCCAGCATCGTGACAGGCCAAAAGGTTAAGGTTCGATGGCCGGAGAGCCTCAGTGTCCCAAATCAGCAACAAAAACAGGCTTCCGGACCGAGCGGCGCCCGCGGCAGGCTGGGCCCCTGAACAATTCCAAACCGCCCGGACGAACGCACCCGGCGTCTGCTCTCGCGGAGCCGCGGCGGGTTTCATCCCCGAAAAGAGGCTCGCCGGCCTGCCGCCCCGCACACCCTCAACCCGTCCCCCGCCTCCTATAATTCCCGCGGCACGCTGAGCTTATTCACAGCAAGGGGTGAACATGGCCCGTCTCCTGATGTGTCGCCCGACATATTACAACATCGAGTACGAGATCAATCCCTGGATGTCGCGGGCCCGCGGCGCGGTGGCGCCGGTCGCCCAGGCCCAATGGGAAAACCTCTATCGCACGCTGACGGAGCGGGTCGGGGCTCAAATCGAGCTGGTCGAGCCTGTGCCGGGCCTGCCCGACCTGGTCTTCACGGCCAACGCCGGGTTGGTCAAAGGCACGAAGGTGATCCTCAGCCGTTTTCGCTTCCCGGTCCGCAGCCCCGAGGAGCCGGTCTTCGCGGCGTGGTTCAAGGCCCACGGGTTCGAGGTATTGGAACTGCCGGAGGGTCTTTTCTTCGAGGGAGCCGGAGATGCCCTCCGATGCGGCGAACACCTTTTTGCCGGTTATCACTTCCGCAGCGAGATCCGGTCCCACGCGGCGATTGCCGAGATGCTCGGCGAGCGGGTGCTGTCGCTCCAACTCGTGGACCCGCGTTATTACCATCTGGACACCTGCTTCTGCCCGCTCACCGGGGGAAAGCTGATCTATTACCCCGCGGCCTTCGACGCTTACGCGCGGCGCGTCATCGAGCAGTATGTCCCCGAGCGTATCGAGGTCAGCCCGGAGGACGCCGCCCGATTCGGCTGCAACGCGGTGTGCGTCGACAACCACGTGGTTCTCTCCACCGGCTGCACAAAGCTCACCCACGAGCTGAGCGGCTGGGGGTTCCAGGTGCACGCGGTGAACCTCAGCGAATATCTCAAGAGCGGGGGTTCGGCCAAGTGCCTGACCCTGCGGCTGGATTGAAAAAAGATGGAGAGTGCCAAGCGGGTTGACTCGCTCGCACTCTCCATCAACGCATGTCGCGAAAAGGCCGGGGGTTTCATGTCGCCCCGTCAGGCGGGGCTTCCACCCGGGTTTAAGAAGGAATTCCCTCTCAGCCGCCCGCCTGGCCGGAAACGGTCAGGGACGGGAAGGCCTCCTGCTCCTGCTCTTCCTGGATGATGATCTTGGGTTTGATCAGCATCAGCAGGATGCGCTCATCCTTCTTCCGCTGGCGATTGGTGAAGAATCGTTTAAGACCGGGCAGCTTGCTGATGACCGGCACGCCGGCCTCCACCTCAACCTCACCGGCCTGCTTGAGGCCGCCCACCAGCAGTGTGCCGCCATCAGGCACGGTGCCATAGGTCCGCACCTCGGTCTGATCGTACTCGGGCACCTGGATCGTGCCGTTGGCCGTCACGAATGGAGAGGTCCGCACGTCGTTAAACTCCGGATGAATCTCCATGGTGACGTATTTGCGGTCCGCGGACACGTAGGGGGTAATTTCAAGCGTTCGCCCGCGGTTGAGAGTCGCCAGGGTCGGCGGCACGCCGGCCGCGGCCTGACCACCCACGCCGCTTCCCGACGCGGGCAGAGAGCCAGGCGAAATCACGAACGACACCAGGGTCTGGACCGCGATGAAGGCCTGCCGCCCGTTAAACACGACCAGCCGCGGCGCATCCACGATGCTGCTGCGCGCGTCCATCTGGGTGGCCCGCATGAGGAAGTCGACCTGGATGTTGTCCAGGAAGCTTCCGAACACCTGGAAGGCCGGAGCGCTGGCGCCAATGGTGCCCGGCACGTTCGTGGTGTAGTTCTGAGCAAGCTGCTGGGTGAGAGCCAGCGAGTTGTTCACGATCGGAACCGGGGTGGTGTGACGGCTCCACCAGTTGCCGGGATTGCCCGGCGGAACCAGGGCCACATTCTGGTACGGCTGGTCCAGCGTAATCACCTGCGTCAACGGCTGACCGAAGCCAGGCGCGGCCGGTGTGAAGCCGAGTTGCGTAAACCGCCTCGGCTGGAGCATGGTCACGCCCGTGGTCGGGTCGCGAACGATCGTCGAAACACCCGTGAGCGGATCGGCGGCCAGGGCCGGGTCCAAGCCCGCGTTGCCCTGGTTCAGCACGATGTCGAGGTCAATACCAATCTCCTCCATGAAGTTGCTCTGGAGGGTGATGAAGCGGGTTTCGACCGCCACCTGGAGATCCTTGGAGGCTCGCAACTGGCGGAGCAAATCGACAATCTGGCGATGCACGCTGGCGGTATGCCGCACGATCAGCCGGTCGTTCCAGACATCCACCGAACCGAGCTCGCCTTCGGGAGCCCATGTACCCGGCTCGATGTTGTTCATGATCAGGTCGATCATTTCATCGACGACTTCCTGGCGTGCTTCTTCGCTTTCATCGTCGTCATCATCGTCACTTCGTCCGCCGCCGCCCATCATGCCGCC
>JAAXZI010000177.1 GCA_012719955.1 Phycisphaerae bacterium
CCGCCCCGCAACGCCTCCTTGCGTGCTTCACCCATTGGATTCTCCAGGTTTCAGCGGCTTGAGCTTCGTTTGCGCCTGTATTCACGGGGGAAATCGTCACCTCAGTATACGCCGCCGCAAGTGTCATCTGGGAAATTCGGGCTTAATGAATGACGCGATGGTCCGATCGCGTGGTCAGTCAATCTTCTTCACAGACATGTTTTCAAGATTAGATCTTCAGCAGATGATCTTACGCGAGGCTGCGAGGCCCATCCCGCGAGGGCAGTTGATCACAAGTGTAATAAGGAAGGCATTTTGCATCTTCGAGTGGAAAGAGATCCGAGGAATGGTGGAGGAACTCCTCAAGGATCGTCGCTTGTTGAGCGCGACTGGCAAGACCAAGATCAACGATACGGTGAAGGTTTGGAGTGTCTAACGCATACCGCGCGCCCGAGAATTAAGATGGCATGCCCACAGGCAGCCATCCACAGACTTCTCTTAACTCCACCGCGGACTTTTGCACACACTTCTACTGCTGAATCACCGGGAACTCCGTAATGCGCAGCCGTGTGCTGCCGTAGGGGATCAGCTCGAGGTCTACGGCCGGGCCGTCCACGGCGACCGGGCTCCTGGGTGTTTCGCCGGCCTGGTCTTTTTCCAGCTTCCAGTCGGGGATCTGCTTGCCTTTGACCTTCAGGACCACCGGCGGCTGGTGGTTGTCGAACGGAACTTTGCCGGGCTCGGACCGCTCCACCTGGATGGATTTCTCCGGGTTCGCCGGATCAATCAGCAGGCCGTAGTTCCACGGCGTGGTCGGTTCGATCTGCCAGTCAACGACCGGCAATGTGTCATGGTACCTCTTCAGCTCGGTGTACTTCTCACCAATACGCAGTGAGTAGTAGATCGGGCCGCGCAGGATGCTCACCGCGCTGTTGTAGCGCGTCTCCGTTCGCAGCTTCATGGGCAGGCTTAACTCGACCGTATCGCCGTTCTTCCAGGTTCGATCGATCTTCGCGAAGGAGCCGGCCTTGGTCTGCGTGCTGACTGCCTGGCCGTTCACCGTCAGCTTCACCTCACTGGCCCAGGCGGGAATGCGCAGGTGCAGCGGGAACCGCGTCTCGGCCGGCGCGTCCACCGTCAGCTTGATCGAGCCATCCCAGGGATACTCCGTCTGCTCACGGATGGTGACCTCCGTATTGTCCTTGCCGACCCTGGCCTTCACTACGCTGGGT
Organism: Phycisphaerae bacterium; assembly: GCA_012719955.1. Taxonomy (GTDB): domain Bacteria; phylum Planctomycetota; class Phycisphaerae; order UBA1845; family PWPN01; genus JAAXZI01. The sequence goes on from JAAXZI010000177.1 coordinate 1,212, forward strand.
CCGTAAGCCACGGCCGCGAGGCCCTGGTCATCGGTGGCCATCCACATGTGGGCGACGAACTTGGGCCAGCCTTGGTGCATGTTGGCGGTGCAGCAGCCGTAGTTGGGTTCCAGGCCGTAGAGGTTGGAGTGGGGGCCGTTGTTGCTCCAGGTGCGTGGAGCGACGTTGACCAGCACCTGGTTGGCCTGCTGGTCATACTGGTGCGCCCAGTAATCGGCGGTGCAGGTGCCGGGTTTGGCGTTGTAGGCGAGTAGTTCGAGCCGGTCGGCGAAAGCGGCGTCGCCGAAGATGGCTATCAGGTTCTCCATGGAGTACATGTACTCCACGACGGCACACAGCTCCGTGCCCTGGGTAGGTTTCCGGCCGCAGAGATGTTCGTCGCCGCAGAAGCGTCCGCCGACCTGGCCGTGTTTCTCATCGAGGTTTTTGAGGCCCTCGTAGACGGCACGTTTGAATTTCTCGTCCTTCGATTGCTGCCACCACAGGCCGGGGTACTTGACGGCCATGGCCACGTTGACCACATGCGTGGGGTGGGCGGGCTTGACGCCCATCTCCTGCACGCCCTTGGGGTACGGGAAGTTCAGGAAGAGCTCCGTCCACTTGAAGCTGTTTTCCTGGATGGAGCGGGCCACATCGAGCAGTTCCTGATCGCCGGTCAGGTTATACAGGTAGTAGACGGTGATCGCGGTCTCCATAGCCCGCATGCCGCGCCATTCCTTGTCCGGCCAGTCGGGAGGATTGTTCTTGAGATACCGGCAATAGCCTTTGATGACCTCCACTGCCCGCGGGTCGCCGGTCGCCTGGTGGTATTGCATCAGCACCTTGAGGGCGACGGCCAGCGGCCAGCGGTCCTTATTGTCCGCCGGCCCGAACCAGCCGTTGGGCTGAGCGCTGGCGATCATCGCATCCACCCAGCTCCGGGCCTTCTCAATGAGCCGAGGATCGTCGAGCGTGTAGGCCAGCGGGACGAGACCGTCGAGATAGTAAGGGGCTCGTTCCCAGCCCTCGCCCTTGCCGCCTTTCCACTTGGAATCGGTCAGGCTGGGCCAGAACTCATCGAGGTGGCCGGTGAGGCCATTGGCCTGTACGACGAGCTGGTTGCGTAGCCAGCCTTCGGGTTTGATGGAACCAAGCGGCAGGGGGGTAAAAGGCGTTTGAGCAAGCGGTTCACGGTTGGCCGGGTAACGCGGGTTGGCGGCCAGAACCGGAAAGGCACAAAGGCCGGCGACGGTAAGGGCCAGGAAGTTTACGAGAAGCTTCATCGCGCAGTTACTCCGTTGACGGTTATTGGTGGAAACAAATTACTCAGGGCTGGTACGAGAAAAGATTCTCGTACCCAGGTCGTGTCGCACAAATCTGAAGGCGGGCAGGATTCCCGCTCCCCGACAGGCAGGATTCCCGCCCTCCGAAGGGCAGGATGCCCGCCTCCGACAGGCGCCTGCCCTCTGGAGGGGTTACCCTCTGCAAGCGGCTATGATAAGCCCGATGACACCAGCCCACAAACCCAGTCGAGAGGAACTGTTGGCCGCCCATGGCCGGAGCCTGCCGGATGTGATCGGGCCCGGGCTGAGAGTGTTGTTCTGCGGGATTAACCCGGGCCTGTATTCGGCGGCGGTGCAGCACCATTTCGCCCGGCCGGGAAACCGCTTCTGGCCGGCGCTGCATGCGGCCGGGTTCACACCCCGCCGGCTGTATCCGCATGAGGAGCGGGAGATGCTGGCCCTGGGTTACGGCCTCACCAACATCGTGGACCGCGCGACCGCTACGGCCGACGAACTCACTCCCGCCGAACTGAAAGCCGGCGGCCGGATGCTGGAGGCCAAGGCACGCCGCTTCCGCCCCGCGTTCGTGGCCATCCTGGGTATCAGCGCCTACCGCGCGGCCTTTGGCAGGCCGCGCGCGGTCCTGGGCCTGCAGGAGGAGACCTTCGGCCCCGCCCGGATCTGGTTGTTGCCCAGCCCCAGCGGCCTCAATGCCCATTACCAGCCCAGGCGACTTGTCGAACTTCTGCGCGAACTGCGCCGGGCCGCTGAGGCGGCTTTCATCGGCAAGGCTTAGACATCGGGGGGTGGTATCCACCTGAATTCGGATTCATGCTCAGCAGTAAGGGTAGTCTTGAGACTAGAATCAGGCAGAGGCCGTGGAGGATGGGCCCGCGGGGCGCTGGAGCGAGACCGGGATTGGCTTCGGCGGCGCGGGGACGGGGGTAAGCATCCTGATCGGCGGCCAGATGCGGCCAGACAGCGCCGCCTGTTCCATACAGCAACGCCCCAACAGCCGGCGGTTGCCGGCGCGTTTCATTCGAAAGAGCGACCGGTGGGGGGGCCGGCCGCTCCGTTGTTTTTGGGGCCGCTCTGGGTGCCCGGCTGGACAGTATACGGCAAAATGCCGTATACTGGTGACGAGGAAAACAGGGAGGCCCTGCCATGGGATCGGGCTACAGCAAAATCACCATCCGTCAGCCGGTGGCGCTGAAGAAGAAGATCGAGCGCGCGGCCGCCAAGCGGGGAATGACCGTCACCAGCTTCATCAACAGCACCCTGGAGAGAGCTGCGGATCGGACGCTGGAGCGCGTCCGCCGGCGCGAGTTGACCGACCGGGACCAGGCGGCGCTGCTGGAAATGCTGACCCAGCCCAAAGGGCCGAACAAGGCGCTGTTGCGAGCCGCGGAACGCTATCGGGAACGCTACGGTGCCTGAAGAACTACGGTTTGAGCGATTTGACAAGACCAGACACAAGCGGGAACTGTTTGACTGCGGCGAACCTGGTCTCAACGAATACCTGAAGACCCGCCTCAATCAGCAGATGAAGCGAGGCGTGACGGTGGGCTACGTTCTGGCTACCAAGACGGGCCGGATCGCCGGTTACGTGACGTTGTCCAACGGAGAGCTTCCGATCGGCGTCATTCCTGAGGGCCAGGGCTTCCCGGTAAAACTACCACTTCCCAGCACGCTTATCGGACGTCTGGCTGTAGATAGAGCGTTCCAGGGCCACGGCTTCGGGGGCGATCTGCTGGTCCATGCGTTACGTGTTGCGGTCGAGACGGCCGAACAGGTGGCCTCGGCGGTGATTGAAGTCGACGCCTTGGACGACCGGGCCCGCCGCTTCTACGAGCATTACGGATTCGCCCGTTTGCCCGATGACGAGTTACACCTGTATATGCCCATGGCCGATGCTCAGGCGCTGGTCCGCAAGGTCTTCGGCTCGAAGGGCTGAGGCCCTATGATAGCGGAATGGGATCTGTCGTTATTCAATCCGTGACCCGCCAGTACGGCACGCAAGTCGTGCTGGAGGATGTTTCGCTCGAACTGCAGACCGGGGAGACCGTCGGGCTGGTCGGCGCCAACGGGGCCGGTAAGACCACCCTGTTCCGGCTGATCGCCGGCGAACTCCAGCCGGATCTGGGTACCGTGACGCGGAGCCGGGGGCTTGAGATCGGCTATCTCAAGCAGGAGCCGGAGATCCTGCCTGAGCGCACGGTGCGCGACGAGGTGGCCAGCGTCTTCGAACCCTTGCTGGCTCTGGAGCGGAAACTGCACGTCCTGTCCGAACAGATCGCCGCCCACGCGGAAAGCGACCAGCTTGAGGACTTGCTGAAGCAGTATGAGCGGGTCAATGCCCAGTTCGAGGCGGCCGGCGGGCACACTTTTGAGACCCGGCTCCACGAGATCCTGGGCGGTCTGGGCTTCCCGCCTGAAGAGTATGAGACGCCTACCGCCGTGCTCTCCGGCGGGCAAAAGTGCCGGGTGGCCCTGGCCAAACTGTTGCTTCAGGACCGCGAACTGCTGCTGCTGGACGAGCCTACCAATCATCTCGACATCGACGCGGTGCGGTGGCTCGAAAAATTCCTGGCCGGCCATCACGGCGGGGCGGTGATCATCTCGCACGACCGCTATCTGCTGGACCGCTTGTGTGATCGCATCGTCGAGGTCGAGCGGCGGAAGGTCTACAACTACCCCGGCAACTACACCAACTATGTCAAGACCAGGAAGCTGCGCGAACTGTCGCTTCAGCGGCAGTACGAGAAAGACCAGGCCTTCATCGCCAAAGAGCGGGAATACTACGCGCGTTATCATGCCGCCGAACGCGGGAAGCAGGCCAAGGGCCGCCTGACCCGGCTGGAGCGAGGGCTGAGGGATGGAGAGTTCGTGACCAAGGCTCCCACTTCGCGACGCACGATCCATCTGCGGTTCGAAGAGGTCGAGGCCAAAGGCGGAGTGGTGCTCCGTGCCGAAGATCTCGCCATGGCCTATGGCGAGAAGAGGCTTTTCGAGGGATTGACCTTCTCTGTCCAGGCCGGGGAGGCATTTGCCATCACCGGTCCGAACGGCACCGGCAAGTCCACCCTGCTCAAGATCCTGCTCGGGCAGCTCCAGCCGGTGGCGGGCACGGTCAAGTACGATAGCAAACGCTCCATCGGCTACTATGCCCAGGAGCCCGCCGAGCTGGATCCGAACCGGAGCGTGCTTGACGAGATTCTGGCGGCCCGGCCGGATTTCACCGCCCAGGAGGCCCGCTCGCTGCTGGGCCGCTACCTGTTCACCGGCGATGACGTGTTCAAGCCGCTGGGCAAACTCTCCGGCGGCGAGCAGTCGCGCGTCCGGCTGGCCACGCTCATCTTGCAGGCCCCCGAAGTGCTGGTGCTGGACGAGCCCACCAACCACCTCGACATTCCCTCGCGCGAGGCCCTGGAAGAGCAGCTCCTCGAATTCGAGGGCGCCATCATCGTGGTCAGCCACGACCGGTATTTCCTGGATCGGATTGCCGACCGACTGATGGTCATGCGCCGGGAAGGCTGCCGGATCTTCCACGGCAACTATTCCGACTACATCGAAACCATCGAGCGCGAACAGGCTGCGGCCGAGCGCCAGGCCGCGGAGCGGGCCGCGGCCGAGCGCAAGGCCCGTCGCGCCAACGGGAGCAAGCCCCGGCGCGAACGTGGACCGTATGACCATCTCACCTTTGAGGAGATCGAGGCGGAAATCATCGGGCGCGAGACCCTGCTGGCGGAACTGAGTGAACAATTCGGCGATCCGGAGTTGTACAAAGACGTGGAGGCGCTGAACAGCCTGAAAGCGAGGATGGAACAGGCCAGGGCGGAACTGGCGGCGCTGAACGCGGAATGGGAGCAACGCGCGGCCGAGCAGTAGGGCGGGGCTGCAGATCCGCCGCTACGGGGAGCGGACATCTTGCCCGCCTTGCAGTGAGAAGTGAGAGGTGAGAAGTGAGAAAAGCCTCCGGTGCGGGTTGCGTTCTTCTGTGTCCGGCACTGCTGTTCACGTGGGGTTGCATGACCCCCAGGACCACGATTCCGCCGCGTGCGGCCGACGCGTTGACGGGTAGCGCGTTCATCCGTGAAGTGGCGGAGCTGTCGCTGGATGAGCGCGAGGCCCGCATCTCTCAGGAAATCACACGAGGCAACCTGCCCGATTTTCTGCGCCGGTTGGTGCCGGTGGCTGTTTCAGCGGGTTCACATCAGGGCCGGTATTACGTGATGCCGGATTACCTCTGCGTCGGTTCGGATGCGGATTTCGTGCGCATGCCGATGATGCCGACGACCGCCCAGGCCATTGCCGACCGGTTCAGATGCGTGCTGCCAACGCGCAAGATGGTAGATGACATCTACGCCCAGGCGGCCGTCAAGCTCGAACCATCGCCGTTCAGTCCGAAAGACTATGACATCACCTTGGTGGAGGTGTTCCGCCGGTCGCACGAGCGGATCGAAGAACAGCGGGCGGGATGGCCCCTGGGGCTGCTGGTGGCCGGAATCAAAAAAGACGTGGTGGTGACGCCGCAGCTTTTCCATCGGCCGGGAAAGGTGGCCATTTACGGATGGCATAAACTTGACGGCAAGCCCATTCAACCTCTCTACCTGGGACATACCGCACGGTGGGTGGACTACAGCCAGTGTATCCGCCTGATTGCGGGCACCATGGAGGTGGATGGCGCGCCCATGCAGGTTGTTGAGGTGCTCAAGGATCCGGAGCTGTGCGGGTTGATCAGCGACGAGGGCCCGTTTGATTACCCTCGCCCGGCCGCGCCTGCGTCCATGCCGGCCGGACAGGCCGCGCAGAGCAGGGAGGAGCGATGAAGGCACAGCGCATACCACTTCCGATCCTGTTGCACTCCGGCGCAAAGTGGGCCATTTTCTGTAGCGGCCGGGCTCCGTACCGGCCGTTTTATGAGCAAAACGGCCGCTACGACCTTGCGCTGTAGTGTTTGAGCTTCACCGCCGCCTCGGCCAGGGGCAGTTCGGCCGGACAAAGATAGCTGCACAGTCCGCACTCCACGCACGCGTGCGGGTGTAGCCGGACGACATCTTGGGGACGATTGCGCTCGGACGCATCGAGGAGCTTTCGCGGATCCAGCCCGACCGGGCAAACCTGCTGGCATTCCCCGCAGCGAATGCAGGGACCGGGGGTGGGGATGCGGTCGCCGTCATGATCAATGAGCAGGATGGTCGTCGTCGCCTTGGTCACCACGGCCTCCAGTGATTCGACGCAGCGCCCCGTCAGCGGCCCTCCGTCGATCAGCCGGACCAGCGGTGCTTTTAAGCCGGCGCGTTCAACCACCTCGCCGTAGGTCGTGCCGACCATAATGCGGTAATGGCCGGGACGCAGTACGGCCGGGCCATCCACGGTTACCACCCGACTGATCACCGGCGAGCCGTGCTGGAGCGCGCGCCAGAAATCCGCCAGCGCGACCGCATCAAGCACCATGACGCCGGCTTGAAGGGGGCTCCGGCCGGGGGGTGTCTCCCGCCCCGTGACGGTCCAGGCCAGCAGGGTGGGGATGGCCTGGGGATACTTGTTGGCCAGCGCCAGGATGCGAACGGGAGTGCCGGCCACGGCCGATCGGCACTGTCGAACGAACCGGCGGGCAGTTCTATCGACGGCCAGCCAGATGCGCTTGATGCCCAGCGCGGCCTGCAAGACCATTCCCGCGTTGAGAATCTCCTCCAGGTGGTCGCGCAGCACGCGCAGGTTGGCCGTGACCATGGGTTCGGCTCGCAGGCCGTTGATAATCAGGTGATCAGGACGCGACGAGGCGGCTTCACGAATCATCTCTCCCAGGGGGGTAAACGGGCGGGCCAGATCGATGACTCCCGCGTGGTCAGCCGCGTTGGCCAGTTCCGTGGGGTTGCGCTTCACCGGGCCGTCCTTCCGATTCGCATCGTGCAAGCCGGAAGTTGAGCAGGTAGGGGGTGGCGGAGATTCTGCCCTTTCCAGTCCGGGAGTCTCGCGCTTCGACCCATAAGGCGGGCTGGATGCCCGCCCCCCCGACAACGCCGGCCGGCTCTGCTGGGGGGTGGGCATCTTGCCCGCCTGATCCGGTAAGGAACTGGTGTGTTGGGAACAGTATTCGCTGACCGCGATCTCGATGGCCAAGACGTCCGTCGCCAGAGCGGTATCCACGCGCGTGATGGCCGTCACCCGTCCTGCCAGGGGGGCATGGATACCGGGGCCGTGATCGCCATCGGTCCGGCCAATGAGGGTGCCGGCTTCGAGGGTTTGGCCGGGCTCCACCAGGGGGCGCGCCGGCCGCCCTTCGTGCTGGGCCAGCGGCACGACCAGCCGTCGGGGAGCGGGCAGCTCGTGGACGGGTCCGTCCAGCGTCCCGGCCTCCATCGGCAGGTACGCGCCGCCCTCGAAGTGTCTCCAGATCAGCCGTGGGATTCGCATACGATCACGCGCATCGAGTCAAGGTCAATCCAGGCAACATGATACGAAATGGCACGACGAATGTCCGCTCTCTTTTCTGTCTGCAACCCTGGCTTGACTTTCTTCTATAAGCAGAGGAAGATGTTGCTCAACCTGCGCGGGGTCCGATGAGCCCACGCTTGCCTTAATGGGTGTTCTTTCGCGGGAAGCGCTGGACGCGACGGCGACAGGAGGTTTGTGCCTGTGAACACCTCTCCATTCAAGATCGGTATGGGAGCCTTGGTTCTGCTCGTGCCCTGGCTGACGACCGCCCAGGCCGAAACCGCCAGGCTCGAACTCAAACAGTTGGCCGATCCGGCGGGGACGTTCCGTTTCGACAGGTATGCCATCTACCGTATGGTTAATCACCAAGGCCTTCACAGGTTGCGCGATAACGAAGACTCCTCCCAGCGGATGGACAAGGAGTTTGCCCAGGTCGTCCGGAAGGAACCTGAGAAGTACCTGTGCGATTTTCCTTTCCGGGGCGTGGTCAAGCTGGGGTCTCAGCGATTCGGATTCGTTCTGGACTCCAACCGGCTCGCGCGGGGCTACCATCGTCTCCATTTCGATCTCAACGGCAACGGTGACCTGACAGACGACCAGGTGATCGAGGCGCATCGCGGCGGCACCGTGGTGGGCGGCGACTATGCCAGCCGCGAGTTTCCGCGCGTGGACGTGGTCATCGACGTCGATGGCACGAAGATGGAGTATTCTTTCTTCGTATCCGTCTATTCCTACGGCATCGAGGCGGGCAAGGCGCCTCGACAGGCCAACGTTTCGTTTGCTGCCGCCACATACCGCGAGGGCCAAATCACCCTGGATGGCAAGTCGCATCACCTTGTGCTGCTTGACTTCAACAGCACCGGCCGATTCGACGACGTCTTTACGGTCGACAGAAAACACTCTTTCCTTGACGGACAGATCTATCCCACCTATGGCGACGTGTTGCTGATTGATCCGGACACGAAGTCCCCTGCTTTCGGCTACGGCCTGACCGACCGCAAGGAGCGGGTGCCGGTCTCGAAGCTGGTGTGCATCGACGGGAAATACTACGAGCTGAAGATCTCTCCGACCGGCGAAGAGCTGACCGTTGTGCCTTACCAGGGCGCCCTAGCCGCCGCAGTGAACATGAACTGTGGCCAATACGACGCGGTGATTTACGGCGACGGGGGCGTGCTCAAGATCAGCGGAGAGAAGAATAAACCGGTCATGCTGCCGGTGGGGGAATGGCGGCTTCTGGGGTACCAGGCGTCGCCGGCTCGCTCTCCCGAGACGCGACCTGCCGGTACGGAGGATCCGGCGAGCAAGCCCGCCGACCCGCCCAAGCCGCATCGCAGGTCTCTGCTGGCCCGGGCTATACGCTCGTGGCTGGGCTCCGGCAATGACGAGGCTGACGAAGACGAAGAGGAAGACGAGGAGGCGCAGGCAATCAGCCTGCGGGGTCGTCAGACGCTTGCCAGCGGCGTGGGAACGAAAGATGCCCCGCCTTTCAAAGTTGAGGCCGGCCGGACCGCGGTCATGAAATTCGGCCCGCCCTACAAGCCGGTGGTAAAGACCCAATACTGGGGCAGCCCGAGCGAGGTCTACCTGACCCTGGCCATTACCGGCGCCGGCGGAGAGATCCTCGACGATCTGTTGGTCAACGGCAACCGGCCCAACGCACCTTCCTTCCAAATCATTGCCCCCGACGGAGAGATAATCCTTCGCGGCAAGTTCGAGTTTGGGTGAGGCTTCACCTGCGGGTACTCGTGGCGAGTACCAAAAAAGCTTGAGAAAGAATATCGCGTGCACGTGCGGATGAAAGCGGGCCCGTTTGAGTTCGACTCGAAGGGGTTTACCACGCTGACCGCGTCCCAGTTGCGTGGCAGGTAAAGGCTGGTCCCGTAGGCCTTGCGGCCCGGGCGCCAGCCCGTTCTACCACGGGCCGGGTGCGCGTGCTGCGAGTGCGTGAGGGTGCGATCATGCGACGACATGCTCTGTTGGCCGGTTGGATCGTGACGGTTTGCTTCCTGGCGACCGGCTGCAGCAAGGACAAGGAATCCAAACCCCGGCCGGAGCCCGGGACGGAGACGCCGGCCGCGCCTGTCTCGCCGGACACGGCTCCGGCCCCCGATACCTCGGCGACGGGCACGGCCCCCTCCGTTGAGGCCCCAACCACGGGGCCCGGCGACGTGCTGGAAAGCATCGAAAGCCTGTCCGTGTCTCTCCTTCCGTCCAAAGGGCGGGCGTTGGTCGTGCTGTTCTGGAACCTGCGCGATTCCAGCATGGCCGACCAGGCGAAGGCGTCCATCGTGTTGTACCGACGCTTCCGTGCCCGGGGACTGGATATGGTCAGTATCTGCACCGGGGCTTCCGAGGATCGGGTCATCAACTTCGCGGAGCGCTGGCAGTTTCCCTGGCCGCAGGTCCTGAACGACGCCGCGGCCGACCCCAAGCCGTTCGACCGTTTCAAGATCGACAAGACGCCGGCCGGTCTGTTGCTGGTCGCCGGTGCCGATCCCGTGCCTCTCGATCTCAGCGCCGTTGACGAGACGCACGCGGCCGTGGCCCGGGCCCTGTCCGTCAACCTGGCTGATCTGCCCATGCCCAAGGAGCCGAGCCGCTACACGGGGGAGCGGTCCTCACCCAGGTTGCGCCCGGCGGACGAGTTGAGAACGCAGATCGCGGCCAAGGCCTCGACCGAGACCATCGTTGAGCTGGTCGTCAGGACCCTGGAGGAGGATGACAGCCGCGCGCAGGTGGACGAGGCCGTCGATGTGCTCTGCGGGTCCATGCGCAAGAACTATGCCCCTGTGATCGAGCAGGCCCTGCAGCAGATCTCCCCCGAGGCCCGGATTCGCATGATCCGGGCGGTTATGATCAAGTCCGTCGACAAGGTGGAATGCGTCTTCCCGGCCGTCAGAAAGATGAAGGCCGACGAACCGGCCCTGGCCAACGTGCCCCGCTGGGATGCCAGCCAACTGGGACGGGCCATGGTCCTGGCCGGCGAGTTTGACAACGGCGCGAAGTTGCTCCGCAAGCTGGCCGAGGAGACCGAGACTGCCGGGGCCTGGTGGTACATGGTCGGCTGGGCGGAACTGTGCGGCGGTCGGTCCGGCCCCGCGAAAGAGGCCTTCGAGAAATCCTTCCATCCCGACGGCAAGTACGATAGTGCGGCGGCCCGGCTCGCCGGCTCGATGTCCGGCTACTTCCTGGGCTGGCTGGACGAGAAGGCCCTGATCGAGGCCCATACGAGCAAAACAGGCCAGTTCTTCATTGCGGAACGCCACATGCAGGCCGGCGATACGGCCAGGGCCGTGGAAGCCTACAAGGCCTGCATCAAGGCTGGTGAAGACTCGACCGATCACTGGCCCTGCAACTGGGCCCAGGTGCGCCTCAAGCAGATCGAGGGCAAGATCGAGGGTCTGCCCAAACCGCTGCCGTCCGAGGATCGCCTGTGGGAGCAGTCCGCGACCACCCAGCCCGGGACCGGGCCCGCAACTTGAGGGAGACGTGGCCAAAGCCTTTGGAGTGCGGCGGCCGTTGTACTCCCCATGGCGTCCGCCTGTCCTTCAGCATGACCCGGTCGTTATAATGACCGGCGGATACTTCCATCCTGGGGCTGAGGCTTGGACGGCTGGTCGTTCCAACTTGAATCTCCCGACTTGGCAGGTTGGGTTTGGTACGCTGTGGCCCTGGCGACGGCAGGCGAGGCGATTCGCTACGTGCTGGTGGGGCGGCGGCCGGCCATTCTCGCGGGGCGCCTGTTCATCCTGCTGCTGGCGGCTGTTGCGCTGATCGCCGGCTGGGTCTCCTTGCTGGGCCGATCGCTTCCCTCCAGTCATGCGGCGGCGACAGGCCTGCTGGGGCTGTTCACCTTCATCTGGCTGGCCCGGTCCTACCGGCGGACGACGCGGGATATTTCCTCGTGGGAACGAAGGACGCTCCTGGCCATTCGCCTGCTGGCGGCCGTGGTGGTGCTGATCCTGCTGGCCCGTCCGGTGCTCCAGCATGTCCGCGTCTCGCGCGAACGGGCCACGCTGGCCATCCTGCTGGACGACTCGAAGTCCATGCAGATCCGCGACGTTCGCCTTGACGGAACTCCCGTGGAACCCTCATCGGCCGTGGCCCGCCTGGACTGCGTCAAGCAGGCGCTTCGAGCGAATGAGGATGCATTGGCGGCCCTCTCGGCGGACCTGGACATTCGCTGGTTTCTGTTCGCCGACAGCATCCGCGAATGGCCCCGTCCCCGCGTGGATGGCGAAGGTACGCAGACGGCCCTGGCCGCCGGTATCGAACGTTCGCGCGAACTGCTCGGTCAGACGGGCGCGAAACCGGCGGGCGTGATCATCGTCTCCGATGGCCGTGACAACCTCTCCACCGATGATCAGCGACGGGCGGCCGGCGAGTGGCTGGTTGCGGCCGGCGTGCCGCTGTACGCCGTCGGCGTGGGCAGCGAGACCCCCGTGGGAGCGGTGCACAGCCTGCTCGCCCGGCGGTTGGATTGCCCGATCAGCGTGTCGGTCTTGAACCGCCTTTCGGTCCATGCGGAGCTTCTCGCGGTGGGGTTGGAGGGAAAAACCATCCACGTCGAACTGCTGTTTGACCACGACATTGTGGACCGACGGCAGGTGCAATCGACCGAGCCCCAGGAATTGTTGCGCGTGGAGCTGGCCCATACGCCCACCGCCGGAGGGCTGCACCGCGTGGGTATCCGGGCCAAGGCGGAAGGGGTCGACGGCCCCGAAGGCGAGGCGAGCCTGTCCCAGTTTGTGCGCGTCACCGACGATAAGATCCAGGTTCTCTACATCGACCGGCCGCGATATGAACGTGCGGCCATTGTTCGGGCACTGGAAGCGGCCAGCGAGCTGCGCGTCACCAAGGTGGATCTCCTGCAATCCGCGGAGAATGCCCCGGCGTCACTTCCGCAGTCCCCGCTTGAGTGGCGGGCCTATCACGTGGTGCTCATCGGCGACGTCGATCGCAAGGCGTTTCCTGTTGGCGACTTGGCCGCTATCGGCGAACTGGTTCAGGAGCATGGCCGTGGCGTGGCCATGCTGGGCGGCGTGCGCACCCTGGGCAGCGGGCACTACGCGGAAACACCGCTGGCCCGGCTCATGCCGGTGGACTTATCCGTGGTGGGGCAGTTGCCCGCGCCGGTGACATTCGAACTGACCCCGGCCGGCAAACGACACGCGATCTGTCGCCTGGGAGCCGATGTCGCCGCCGGCGAGGAGATCTGGAAAAAACTGCCGCCGCTGGACGGCGCGGCTCGCCTCGCGGGGCTGAGGCCCACGGCGGAGACGCTGCTTCAAAGCGTGCAGGGCGCGCCGTTGCTGGTGGTGTCCGAGACCGGCAAGGGCCGCATGGCGACAGTCGCCTTTGATTCCACGTGGCGGTGGTCGTTTACCGATCAGAAGGGCCTGGAAGCGCAGCGGCGATTCTGGCGTCAACTGGTGTTGTGGCTGGCCAACCGCCGGCCGGAAGTGTGGGTCACGTCCGACCGGCCGCGCTATGACTTCGTGCGGCTGCACTCCGGCGCGGATCAAATCCTTCTTCGGGCTGGAGTTACCGACCAGACCACCGGTCGGACCCCGGAAAACGCGAAGCTGACCGGAACGATCACCGGCCCGGACGGCCAGGCACGCGAGATCCGCTGGATCCAGACCGCCGAGGCCCTGGAGGCCCGCCCGACGGTGAGCGAACCGGGCGAATACCGCGTCAGCGTCAAGGCCGTGCAGGGAGGCGGAGGTCCCGACCAGCGCGCGGACGGCGATCTGTTGGGCGAGGCCGAGACGGCCTTCGTGGTGGCCGCCGCCGACCCCGAACTGGCTGACCCGACCGCCGACCTGGAAAACCTCCGCCGCTTGGCCGCCCGAACGCGCGGATTTGGAGGCGATTACTTCAACATCAATCAATTCGGCAAGCTCCTGGAGCGTCTGGCCGCCCGCCCGCAGGCCGCGGAAGTCCGGCAGATCCGCCGGCTGCGGATTGTGGACGACTGGCCCTGGGGCTGGTTCGGAGTCTTCGTGGGCCTGTTAACGCTGGAGTGGGTCATCCGGCGGCGGGCCGGACTGGTGTGAGGAGCGGATCGACCGATCGCCCGGGGGATGTCCCGCCCGGGGGTTTGCAAAAGCCGCCAACCCATGCTATTATGGCCATAGAGCCATGAAGAGGAAACCTGCTCACTATTACGAGGCTCGGGCCAGAATCGCCCGGGCCATGGCCCATCCCAGCCGGCTGCTCATTCTGGATGCACTCCAGGAGCGCGAGCACTGCGTCTGCGAGCTGACCGAACTGGTCGGGGCCGATCAGTCCACGGTGTCCAGGCATCTCGCGGTGCTCAAGGGCGCCGGATTGGTTCAGGATCGTCGGGAGGGCGTCATGGTCTTCTACCGGGCGCGGTGTGCGTGCCTGTCGAGCTTTTGGAATTGCCTGGAGAACGTGCTCAAGGAAAACCTCAAGAGCCACGCCGCCGCCCTCGGCTGAGCCGTTTTTTTGAGCCTATATATGGTCATTTGGCCATATAGCCATGTGGCCTGAAAAGGTCCTGATGAGATCGAAGAGGTATCAGATATGGAAGAACAACTTCAACAGCATCATCTGCGAGACCAGGTGCGCGAGTGTTACGCCGACGTTGCCCGGCAAGGGGCGTGGCGGCGGCAACCATCCGGCGGAAGCGGTTGCTGTTGTGGAGGCGGGCTTGACGCGGAAGGGTTGGCCAGGCAGATCGGCTATGAGTCCGCGGACCTGGCCGGGTTGCCCGAAGAAGCCAACCTGGGGGTATCTTGCGGCAATCCGACCGCCATCGCGTCTCTGCGGCCCGGCGAGGTGGTTCTGGATCTGGGCAGTGGGGCGGGGTTCGACGTCTTCCTGGCCGGCCCCAAGGTGGGTCCGACCGGGCGGGTGATCGGTGTTGACATGACGCCCGAAATGCTGATGAAGGCCCGGCGCAACACGGAGTCATACCGCCAGCGCACCGGGCTGGATAACGTGGAATTCCGGCTCGGCGAGATTGAGCATCTTCCGGTGGCCGACGCCAGTGTGGATGTGATCATCAGTAATTGCGTTATTAACCTCTCGCCCGACAAACCACAGGTCTGGGCTGAAATCGCCCGCGTGCTCAAGCCGGGCGGGCGGGTAGCCGTTTCCGACCTGGCTTTGCTCCAGCCGCTGCCCGACGCGATCCGGCAAATGGGTGAAGCCCTGGTCGGCTGCATCGCGGGGGCGCTGCTCATCGAAGATACCCGGCGAATCCTGCACGAGGTGGGGCTGGTCGATGCGGTTCTGGAGCCCCGGCCGGATTATGTGCGGGCCATGATGGAGTTCAAGGACCCACTGTACGTCGCGATTGCTCAGAAGCTGCCCGCGGGCCGGACGCCGGCCGACTACATCACCAGCCTGAGCATCACCGCACGCAAACCTGCGTGAGCGGTGACCACCGATGGCGGCCCGAAAAACAACATGCTGATCGACAACCCAAACAAGACGGCGCAAGACATGCCCGGCGTACGCAGTGAATGCCCTCAGCGGCTGGGTTTTCTGGACCGCTTTCTGACCTTGTGGATCTTCCTGGCCATGGCGGTGGGAGTAGGGGGCGGGTACCTCTTTCCGGGGGGCGAAGCCTTCATCAACCGCTTTCAGGTGGGCACGACGAACATCCCCATCGCCATCGGTCTGATCCTGATGATGTACCCGCCGTTGGCCAAGGTGAAATACGAGGAACTCGGCGACGTGTTTCGCAACGGCCGCGTCCTGGGGCTCTCCCTGCTGCAAAATTGGGTCATCGGGCCGGTGCTGATGTTTGTCCTGGCGGTTGTGTTCCTGCGGGGATACCCGGACTACATGGTCGGGCTGATCATGATCGGCCTGGCCCGCTGCATTGCCATGGTGATTGTCTGGAACGAGCTGGCCCGGGGCGACAGTGAATACGCGGCCGGGCTGGTGGCGTTCAACTCTCTCTTCCAGGTGCTCTTCTACTCGCTGTACGCGTGGTTCTTCATCACCGTACTGCCCCCGCTGGTCGGGCTCAAGGGCGAACTGGTGCCCGTAACCATGGGAGAAATTGCCCAAAGCGTGTTCATCTACCTGGGGATTCCTTTCCTGGCCGGCCTGTTCACGCGGATCATCCTGCTCAAGGCTAAAGGGCGGGCCTGGTACGAGCGGGAGTTCATCCCCCGTATCTCCCCGATCACCCTGGCAGCCCTGCTGTTCACCATCGTGGTGATGTTCTCGCTCAAGGGCGAGTACATCGTTCGCCTCCCGCTGGATGTGATCCGAATTGCAGTCCCACTGTGCGTCTATTTCGTCATCATGTTCCTGCTCTCGTTCTGGATGGGGCGAAAGATCGGCGCGGATTACTCCAGGACAACCACCATCGCCTTCACCGCCGCCAGCAATAACTTCGAACTGGCCATTGCAGTGGCGGTAGCGGTCTTTGGAATCAACTCCGGCGCGGCCTTCGCCGCTGTGATTGGTCCCCTGGTGGAAGTGCCGGTGCTGATTGGCCTGGTGAATGTCGCTCTCGCCTTCCGGCGGCGCTATTTCTCCGGTTTGCCCGGCGAAGCGGTCGTGGAGCAGGCCTGACCCGCATGCCGATAATACCCTGACAGCGAGCGCGGTTCGGCTCTGTCCGCGTATCGCCGCCGGCCGGCGACAAGGGAGCCGGCCGACAAAACTACCCTCTGGAAATGGACGAAAAAAAGGTCATAATGATATCCAGTAGTCGATCATGGCCTGGTCCATGATCGCCGGCGTGCTGCGGAGAGTCGCAACGACATCCAAGGAGTGGCGCCATGACGATCGAGATCTTTGGTCCCAGTGATCCCAACTGTGCAGCGCTGGCGGCCAATGCGAGGATCGCCGCTGATAAGCTCGGGGTTCATTACGAGTTGTGCAGAGTAACTAATCAGAAGGACATCGCCGCCCACGGCGTCCTGTTCACGCCGGCACTGGCCATCGACGGCCGGATCAGGAGCGCCGGCAAGGTACTGGATGCGGCGGAAATGACGACCCTGCTCGCCTCAGCGTTGGCCTGATCGACGCAACGACCGGCCGCGGCCCGGGGGTGTCAACTGCCTCATAACGGCAGCCCGCTCTCTCTCATCACATACAGGGCGGCCAATTCGCCGATAAATGCCAGTACCAGCGCGAGATACACCAACCTGGCGGCCGGCGGCACGGTCCTCAGATGCAGTGTCTGAAGCGTCATGTAGGCCAGACCGGCCGGTATCAGCAATCCCGCTCCGCCCAGAACTCCCAGCAATAACCACCAGGAGCGCAGGACGGCCGCCACGGTGCCGTTGCCCGATGGGTCGTACCAGAGCATGCCGCCCACTTCCAGCAAGAGCCACAAGAGCCGCAACCCTGTGGCCGCCAAAAAGATACGCACCAAGCGCTTGAGCGGCTGGAGGCTCATGGTCGAGTGCGCCAGCAGACTGCTCACCAACACCCCCGCCAAGCCGATGGAGCCCACCAGCAGGGCAGACAATGCCTGACCGGCCAGAGAGGCCTTGATCGCCAGAGGAGGGGCGTCCGGCCAGATGCGATAGTCGAATCCCCATGCCCATGCGGCGGCCAGTGACAGCGCTCCGCTTACGCCGGCAAACAGCCGGATGGTTGATCCCGACCGTCGCGCCGTGGGGGCCAGGCCGAACACAACGAACGCGCCCATTGCCGCCGAGGCCGTCAGCGCTGCCGCCCAGACCGGCCACGGCCCGCGCTGCCAACCTGCCCAGGCGATAAATCCCGCTACGATCGGAAGTTGCAGACACAATGCCAGGATCGCGATCAGCCGGACGCTACGCCAGGCGACTTGCGTCAATCGGCACAAGGCCAGCGCGCCCAGGAGCCCCGCGGCCAAGGTTGTCAGGAAAACAATGAACACGTCAGCTCCCCTGAGCCGGCCTGCTGGCTGGCCGGGTCGTTACGCTCGGCACTTGATGGCCGACCGAGTCCCACCATTTCTTCCAGTCTTCGTAATTCGCGCCGACCTTCTGGCCGGTAAGCTGTGCCAGTGCTTCAAGACAATGGGCTTTCCCGCAATCCATTACCCCGCCGGGTTCAGTGTGCCCTTGCCATTTGAGAGCTCGAATCAAGATCGGCACGGACTCCGGCCCGCCTAGATCGGCCACGTAGATGAATGCATCATGGTGGTTTCCCCAGGGCAGGGCCAGCACGCGGTGGGATACGTCCAGCACTTCGGCAGAGCTGGCCTGTTGAAGCCAATTGATATCGGCCAGCTTCTGGTTGGGCAACACAAAAGAGCGATACGCGATATAGGCAGCGCCGGCCAGCAGAATCGCGAGCACTACCACGACGGTAAGCGTCCGGCGAAGCCATTTTCGGGACGATGAGCCGGCCGTGGGGGGCGGCACGGAATCCATAACGTAATCTCCTTGGCGTCTTGGGGTTACACGCCGGCAAACTCGGGAGCATACTTGACTACGCCACCGGCGCCGCCCAACGCCCCGCGATGCAACTCCAACGCCATGAACACCGGGTCGGGTACATCATACTCGCAACTCAGCAGGAATGTGCGGGCCGGGACAAAACCGAACCGGGGATAGAAATCCGGGTGGCCCAGAACCACCACCGCGCCACATCCGTTCTCCCGGCAGGCATCAAGCCCCGCGCGAACCAATTCAGACCCAATTCCCTGACGCTGATAAGCGGGCAGAACCGCCAGGGGGCCCAGGCCCATCGGCCGGAAGGGGGGCCTGCTGGTCTCGGCTGCTGACCGGTGGAAAAGCCTTCTGCCCCTCGGCTGGATCGAGACCGGGCTGAACAGAATGTGCCCGACGATTGCCCCCTCGCGCTCCGCCACGAGCGAGATGCAGGCCTGGTTCCGCCGGAGCACTTCGACCAGGTCCGCCTCGTTGGTCCGGCCGAACGCCTGCCGGTTGACCTCATGGACGGCCGGGTAGTCGTTCGGCAATTCAAGGCGGATTTTCGTCATGAGAGGCAACGCGGCGTTTTAAGCGCTACAGTCGGTATAATCGCTACTCCGGGTAGACACCCCATTCCAGGGCGGTCTCAGGGGGGATATTACCGGTCCAAGCCAGTCCCGGCCAGCCGGTGGGGAAAGTGGTACGCAAGCTGCCTTCCTGAATGGGGGAGCGAAGGCTCCGCCAGGAGGGTTTCAGAGATGCGTTTGGGTGTTGCGGTGGTCATGGCGTTGCTCGTGCCGGCCTGGGCTGGCTGCTCCTCACACCCTGAGAGCCCGAGCAGGTGCGTGATCGCCGTGCCGGAGCAACGGCCGGCCGTCCTCGCCTCCGCCTTGCTCTTTGACCCCCAGCCGGGCCACTACGACCCCCAGGACTTTGCGATGCGCAGCGACTGGCCGTCCACTCCGTCCTTCTATTCCCCGGGCGAGGCTGTCTACTACAGTGATCGTGTGGTTGACTACCAGGGCCGCCCCTGGAGCAACTGGCAGGGCACTTACCGCCGCGCCGATTCGGTGCGTATTGGGGTTGGCTACCGGCCATAACCCGCCGCGGGCATGCATTGGCCTCACGGGCCGTCCCGGCGTTCCGGGAGGGCCTCCGGATCGGAAGCTCATCAACGGTCCTCCGCCAATCTCCCGAACTGTCCAAAACGGCTAAACTTGACCACTTCCGGGTAGCCGATATACTTGCGTCCGTTGCATTTTTGCGAGTGCCTACAAGGGATTTCCCGCCACTTGCTGTCGAGGGATTGACATGACATCTTCACTCAAAATCGGCATTGCCGGCTTAGCCGTCGTCGGCGTGGGCCTGGGCGCGTATCTGGTGAATAGCGGGCTCAAGGGCGACAAGGCTGAAAAGGCCTCCGAATCCGTCAAGTTGGCCAGTTCGGAGAGCGAGCAGGCCCCGGCCGTCCTCGCGACCGAAGAGCCCAAGCCGGCGCCGAGCATGGAGCAGATTTCCGTTCCGTCTATCCAGGAGACGCCGGTCGCTTCCACTGATAACCACACCGGCCAAGCGGGCTCTCCGGCCCCGTTGGGCGTACGCGAAAGCCGGCAGGATACCGAGCGAACTTGGCGTCCTCGACCACTGGAGACCAGCGAAGCTCAGCCGGTGATTCCGGCGCCCCCCGTTTTGCCGGCTGCTGTTGACGCGGCCGATCCGGCCGGCAGCTCGGAGCCCGCTCCCAGTGCTGACCCGGCGCCGATTTCACCCGCCCCTGTGTCAACCCTCAGCGATACCGAGCGCATGAGCCTGCAGGAGCCGTCGACCGCGACGCAGCCGGCCAAAGCGGATCTGGCCGCCAAGACTGCCTCTGCCGCCTCCGAGAAGATGACCATCCACGTGGTTCAGCCCGGCGACACGTTCAGCGCCCTGGCGGTCAAGTACCTGGGCAGCCACAAGCATGTTAAGCTCATCGAGAAGGCCAACCCCAAGATCAATCCCAACCGTCTCTACGTGGGTACCAAGTTGAAGATCCCCGCCGCGCCGGAGGCGTCCAAGACCGTAGCCGTGTCCGTTGCCAACGACAGTGCCGCTGCCGGCGAGCCCAAGGCCAAACCGGTGAAGGCGCCGCCGGTCGATCCGGCCAAAGCCTATACCGTGAAGCCGGGCGATAGCTGGTCCAGCCTGTCCACGCGATTCTTGGGCGACCCCAACTGGACGGTGCTCTACGAGTACAACAAGGAACGCTTCCCGCCCAACGTCCGCACGCTTCAGCCGGGCATGGTCATTGAAATCCCCACCAAGGGGGAGCTGGAACGTCACTGACAGGCGCGAAGGCGGAATCCGACTAATCTGACATGTGAAGCGATGGCTCGCCGGGCAATGGCGGGCCATCGCTTTTTCATGTCCTTTTCCAGTTGGCGCGTTCCGCGCTCCTGTAACGGCCGTCGCGAGGCCCGGCCAAGGTGGGGGATTGGCTGTTTTCGCACCATGGATGAAGCGTTTACTGGCAGCGGCATCGGGTTTTCCGCGCATTTGCTAACGTCCGAGTAATCCTCGGCGGTGCGTTTGGCCGATAGCGATAGACTGGAGGGGCGCGGATGGCCGGGTGCGGGGCCGATCCTTGCCCTCAGCGGTGCGCACTGCTTCCAAAAACTTCTCAAGTGCTTACTGCCGAGTTAGTTACGGCATTCAATATGGGGTGAATGCCGATGCGCTGACGACTGGATTCGACTCGTAAAAAATCGTATTCTGGCGCATGTAAGGAGGTTCGAATGACTCGAACAACTCGCTCTGCTCCACATGTACGGATACAAGCTCTGGGGCTGACCGATCAAATCGAGGTGCTTCCTGGCATCTGTGGAGGCAACCCGGTTTTGAAGGGAACCCACATTCCTGTTTCCGCGGTTCTCGACGCGCTGGTCTATGGACGGACCTGGTACTTCAGCCTGGAGCCGATCGAGCCCCAGACGAAGGGCGACTGAGCTTCGGTTGTGGGCGAGTCTCTGAGAGCCGGCGTTTCTCGGCACGGAATCAGCCGATGCCCCGGTCCTCAGATGGCCAGCCGGAATTCGATGATCATCGGCCACCCCACTTCCGCTCTCCGCTGCGCTGCAGTCGTTCCCTGTACTATTCCCACGAACATACCTGATGAGCGCTCATGCCTGGGACGCCGGCAATCGGCCTGGGCTTGAGCTGTCCGTTCAGCAATCTCTTTCTCAACCGATGCATCCGCGGCGTGTGCGCCGGCCGAGGCGCCCAAATCGTGCGCTGAGCGGCCTTGTCAGCGCGCACGGCCATCTGGGTACCTTGGCACTTGGGTACGTTGGTTGTTCAGAGATGGCTACATGTGTTGGCGTTGCGCTGGCGGAAGGATCGCAACAGGTGGTTGTGCCAGGTCCGAGCGGCCCATGCCAGCATGGCCCCGGCCAGAGCGATCAACGAGAGCGCCTGACCAAAATCCGACCAGGCGGCCGCGGAGGCAATGCCTGAGGCCAGCATGATGATCAGCCCCACATAAAAGGCTCGTTGACTCAGCGAGATCTGCGGGTCCACAGGTCAGGCTCCGAAGGCAGCGATGAAACCGGCACTTTTCTGTTTATCGGCCGATTGCGAAGCAAACTGAAACGTGCCGTTCTGTGAGGAGTTTTTAATCCAGGCGAACTTTGGCCGCCTCCCCAACTCTGCAGTCATGCGTCCCGGTCTGATACAGTCTCCGTTGGCGGACTTGGATAGGTTCCTGCCCGGTTGTGGGTCACTCCGCTGCTGATCGTTTGAATCTTCGTGCGTTCGGAGTACCTCACCCTCTGAAGAGGCGAGGCACCCAACGCAGGAGGTGGTGGGGCGCCCAATGCGGCAAGAGGTGGGGCACGCAATGCGCAAGATTCATTTGGAATCCGTGTGCTGCCATGTCGGCCCGACCGCTCTTCACGCCCGTGGAGTGCATCAAGTTCGTGAAGATCATGGATGCGCTCTACCCATCGGCCGAGCTCAATGCTTCGCTTGACGTTTAAGGTGGCTGATGGTACCAGGCGATGTGAGAGATCGCTCATGCCCTTCCTGCCATGTCGCAGTGGGGTCGATGCCTAAGATTAACGGATGCCGCGCGTGGTGTGCGCGGAATGCTTGTCCGTGCGTATCGAGTCCCGGTTCGACAGCGTGGTACTTCAGGTGAGAAATGTCATCATGAGGTTATCATCATGAGGTTAGTTGTTGTCTCCAACCGCCTGTCCGTATCGCTGCATCGCGACGGCGAGCAATGGCAGATAAAGCCCAGCAGTGGGGGGCTGGCCACCGCGTTGGCACAGTTCTTGCGCCAACGCGGCGGCGTATGGATTGGCTGGCCCGGCATAACCAACCAGGATGCGGCCGGCCTGGAGGCGCCGCTCGCCGATGCAGCCGGAAGGTTCGGATATGACTTCGTGCCCGTGCTGCTGAGCGACGAGGAGCTCCAGGGCTTCTACTACGGCTTTTCCAACGAGATCGTCTGGCCCTTGTTCCACGACCTGCAATCTCGATGCAACTTCGTGCCGGAGTATTGGGCCAGCTATCGCAGCGTCACCGAGAAGTTCGCCGATGTGGTGGTGAATACGGTCCGCAAGGATGATTTGCTCTGGGTGCAGGACTATCACCTGATGGGCCTGGCCGGACGGCTGCGCGAACGCGGGCTGCGCAATCCGATCGGCTTTTTCCTGCACATCCCCTTTCCGGCACCGGACATTTTTCTGAAGCTGCCGTGGC
Organism: Phycisphaerae bacterium; assembly: GCA_012719955.1. GTDB lineage: Bacteria > Planctomycetota > Phycisphaerae > UBA1845 > PWPN01 > JAAXZI01. The sequence goes on from JAAXZI010000177.1 coordinate 24,019, forward strand.
GGCTCGAGGTGCTCGAAAGCTTGCTGGGCTACAACCTGATCGGTTTCCAGACCCCGCGCGACCGGGGCAATTTCCTGGATTGCGTTCGCAAGCTCATCCCTCACGCCCAGATCCGGCGGCGGCCGGGCGGGCACATGATCCAGCACGCCGGCCGGCTGGCCCGCGTGGGCGCCTTTCCGATCGGCATTGACTACAAGACCTTTTCCCGCAATGCCGCCGAGTCGGACGTGACCGAGCGTGTGCAGGCCATTCGCGCCGAGTGGCCCAATGTCCAGATCATTCTCGGCGTGGACCGCCTGGATTACACCAAGGGCATTCCTGACCGCTTGAAGGCGTATCGCCTGGCCCTGCAGCGCTATCCGGAGCTGCAGCGCGCGGTGACCCTCCTGCAGGTGGTGGTACCCAGCCGGGAGGCGGTGCCTGAATACCAGGACCTCAAATCCGAGATCGAACGCCTGGTCACCCAGGTCAACGGCGAATTCACCGAGCCGGGCTGGGTGCCGGTGCATTACATCTTCCGCGAACTGGACCATCCGGAACTGCTGGCCTATTACCGTGCGGCCGACGTCGCTTTTGTCACCCCTCTCAAAGACGGGATGAATCTGGTGGCCAAGGAATATTGCGCCTGTCAGATCGAGGGGAACGGCGTATTGATCCTCAGCGAGTTTACAGGCGCGGCATTTCGATTGAGCTGCGGTGCGGTGCTCGTGAATCCATACGATCTTGAGCATGTCGCGGACGCGCTTTTCCGGGCGGTCAACATGTCGCCCGCCGAGCGCGCGCCGGCCATGCACCGGCTGCGCCGCAATATCGCGCGTCAGGATGTTTACTGGTGGGCGGATGAGTTCTTGAGTGCCTGCCTGTCGGCGGCGCAAGCCGCCGGCGCTGATTCCACGGGTTCTCTCCGGGATCCAGTCGAGGAGGCGAGCGAGGGTTTGTACGCATGGACGACTTGAACGCAGCCCTGGAGGAGATTGCCCGCACGCCGCTGCTGCTGGTGGCTTCCGACTTTGACGGCACCATCGCCCCCATCGTCTCCAATCCGGCCGCCGCTGAGGCCGATCGCGAATCGCTGGTGGCCATCAAGGCGCTTGCCGAGATGCCCCAGACGCATGTGGCCATTATCTCCGGTCGGGCCCTGGCGGATCTGGCCTTGCGCACGGTGGAGGCCGAGGGGGTGCATCTGGTCGGCAGCCACGGCAGCGAATTTGAGGCCGGCTTCGCCTCCGCGCTCTCTCCCCAGGCCCGCGAGACGCGCGGCGGGCTGATCGCCGAACTCGAACGTCTGGCCCAGGCCGATCCGGGCTTTCTGCTGGAAGAGAAGCCCACCGGCGCCGCCTTCCATTACCGTAATGTTGAGGAATCGATCGCCCAGCCGGTCATTCAGGCTCTCCTCGACGGCCCGGGCCGATGGCCTGGCGTTCATGTCCGGCGGGGCAAGAAAGTCATCGAGCTCAGCGTCGTGGAAACCAATAAGGGTGTTGCGCTCAACCGGCTGCGCCAGCGCCTGGGAGCCACCGCTGTGCTGTTTCTCGGGGACGACCTCACCGATGAGGACGCCTTCGCGGCGCTGACCGGTCCCGACGTGAGCATCAAGGTGGGCGATGGTGAAACCCGCGCCGCCCACCGCCTGGAGAGCACGCTCGATGTGGCCCGGATGCTGGCCACGCTGGCTGAACTGCGGGCCGCCTGGCTGGCCGGGTCCGAGGCCGTTCCCATCGAACAGCACGCCCTGCTCTCGGATCAGCGCACCATGGCCCTGGTGAATCCGTACGGCCGCGTCGTCTGGCTCTGTTTGCCACGGCTTGACAGTGCCGCCCTCTTCGCAGAACTGATGGGTGGGGCCACCGCCGGCTTCTTCGAAGTGTGCCCCGCCGGAAGTTCCGAGCCCGGACGACAATCCTATATCCCCGACAGCTTTGTCCTGCGCACCGAATGGCCTGGCCTCGTGGTGACCGACTATCTCGACTGCGCCGCCGGTCGAGCCTTTCAGCGCGCCGGCCGGACCGACCTGGTTCGGGTCGTTGAGGGCCACGGACGGGTCCGGGTCACCTTTGCCCCGCGACTCGACTTCGGCCGTACCGAGACGCGCTTGCGCGTCAGCGAGGACGGCCTGGAGATCGAAGGCAGTCTGGACCCGATCGTGCTTCGCTCGCCCGGTCTGCGCTGGGAACTGACCGAGCAGGGCCGCCATCAGACCGCCGTCGCGGAAGTCGAGCTGAACGGCCGGCCGCTGGTGCTCGAATTACGCTACGGCACCGGCAATCTGGCCGCGGATTTTTCCCCCGAACCGTTGCGGCGCGAGCGAAACGCGCGCTTCTGGGCCAACTGGGCCCATTCGCTGACCATTCCGCCGATTGCCTCGGAGCTGGTGCGCCGCAGCGCGCTGGTATTGCGCGCCCTGATCTACGGGCCGACGGGGGCCATTTCCGCGGCCGCCACCACCAGCCTGCCCGAACACGCCGGCGGCGTGCGCAATTGGGACTATCGCTTCTGCTGGCCGCGTGATGCAGCCATGGCCGCCACTGCTCTTGTCCGCCTGGGAGCGGCCGGCCCTGCTATGCGCTTCCTCGACTGGGTGCTTGGAATTCTCGAACATGCGGAGACCTCCGGGATGCTCCGGCCGGTCTACAGCGTCACCGGCGGCCATTTGGCCCCGGAGGCCCAGGTCGCCGAACTCTCCGGATATCTGGGCAGTCGCCCCGTGCGCATCGGCAACATGGCCGGCCAGCAGGTCCAGCTCGACGTGTTCGGCCCGATTGCCGATCTGCTGGCCGAGCTGGCCGAACGGGGAGCGGCCCTGTCGTCCGAGCACTGGCGCATGCTGGAGAAGATCGTCGCCACCGTTGAGGAACGCTGGCGCGAGCCCGATCACGGCATCTGGGAAGTGCGCTTGTCGCGTCAGCACTACGTGCATTCCAAGGTCATGTGCTGGCAGACGGTGGACCGCGCCTTGCTGGTGGCCCGCTATCTGGGCAAGAAACGACCCGGCTGGACCGAGTTGCGCGCCGCCATCGCCGAGGACGTGCTGGCCAACGGCTATCGCCCCGAGTGTAATGCCTTCGGCGCCGTCTACGGAGGTTGCGAGGCGGACGCCGCGACGTTGGTCGTCGGGCTCAGCGGCCTGCTCCCGCCGGACGATCCGCGCTTTATCGGTACCGTGGATTACGTGGAAAAACACCTGTGTACCGATAACACCGTCTACCGCTACCGCTATGACGACGGCCTGCCGGGTATGGAAGGCAGCTTTCTGCTCTGTACCTCCTGGCTCATCGAAGCCTGCGTGCTGTGCGGCCGAATGAAGCGGGCCTGGGAATTGTTCGACGCCCTCTGCGCCAAGGTCGGCCCGACCGGCCTGATCTCCGAGGAGTGGGACCCGGAGCATTGCCGTTCCCTGGGCAACTACCCCCAGGCCTACTCGCACCTGGGGCTGATCAACGCGGCCGTGCGCCTGGCCGAGGCGGAGCGTTGACCTGCCGGGAAGCAGCCGTGCTCCATCAAGCCTGAGGCCGGCTCAAGAGGGCTTCCTGCCACACCGGCCTGCGCCTACAATCTCGGCCATGGACCCACACACCCTGGAGAAACTGGAGTTTGACCGCATCCGGCGGATCCTGGCCGGCTACGCGAGCTGTGCGCTGGGTAAGGGCATGGCCGCCCGGGTCAAGCCGGCCCACAAGCCCGGCCTGGTGGCCGACTGGCTGGGACAGGTCCGCGAGATGATGGATGCGGCGGCCACGTTGGATCTGCCGCCGTTCGGGGGCGTGACCGACGTGCGCGCGGCCGTCCGCGCGGCCGTGCCCCCGCACAGCCTGGATCCGGAGGGGTTTTCCATACTGGCTGATACTTTCGAGGCCACCCACGGAATCGTTGCCTGGGCCGCCTCGCTCCAGCCCCACCACGAACGGCTGAGGGCCCTCTGCGGGCGAATCGGCGACTTCAAGCCGCTGGCCGACTCCATCCGCAAGGTGATTGACCCCAACGGCCAGGTCCGCGACGACGCCAGCGCCAAGCTGCACAAGCTCCGCGTCGAGATCAGCCAGGCCCGCATCAGCATCGAGCACGTGATCGATCGCATCCTCAAGGATCGCAACATCACCCGCCTTCTACGTTACCCGCAGGCCACCTTCCACGATGACCGTTACGTGCTGCCCCTGCCGGCTGAGCACCGCGGACGGGTGCCGGGCATCGTGCATCGCAGCTCTGACAGCGGCGCGACCCTCTTCGTGGAGCCCGCCCAGGCGGTCGAGCTCAACAACCGCATCATCGCCCTACGGGCCGACGAACAGGCTGAAATCAACCGCCTTCTGTGGCACCTTACCCACCAGATCTATCTCAACCAGGCCGAGATCCTCACGACGCTCGACACCCTGGCCGTGCTGGACCTGATCGTGGCCAAGGTGCGCTTCGCCCGCGCCTACGGGGCCGTTTGCCCGGAGATCTCCGCCGATGGCCGGTTGCGTCTGCGCCAGGCTCGCCATCCGCTGCTTGTGGAAATGGCCAAGCAGGCCCAGCAGCAGGGGGAGAAGCGCGAGGTGGTGCCCATCGACGTGCGCCTGGGCGACGACTTCGACGTGCTGGTTGTCACCGGCCCCAACACCGGCGGCAAGACGGTCACGCTCAAGACTGTGGCCCTGGCGTGTGCGATGGCCCAGGCCGGCCTGCCCATCACCGCCTCCGAGGGCAGCATGGTGCCCATCTACGACGACATCCTGGTGGACATCGGCGATGAGCAGAGCCTGCAGCAATCTCTGAGCACCTTCAGCGCGCACCTGACCCGGCTCATGGACATGCTCAAGCAGGCCCGCCGGCGCACGTTGGTGCTCATTGACGAACTGGGCGCCGGCACCGACCCCGACGAGGGCGCGGCTCTCGGCGTGGCCATTATCGAGGAGCTGCTCCGGCGCAGATGCCCGACGATTGTGACCACCCACCTGGGCGCTCTCAAAGCCGTGGCCTTTCGTGAAATGCGGGCCGAGAACGCCAGCGTCGAGTTCGATGTCCAGACGCTTCGCCCGACCTACCGGCTGCTCATCGGCGAGCCGGGCAACAGCAACGCCATCAACATCGCCCAGCGGCTGGGGCTCCCGCAGTCCATCATCGACGCCGCGCGCAAGTCGCTGAGCGAGTCCCACCAGCAGCTCACCCGGGCCATCAGCGGCACGCTCCAGTCGCGCCGCCGGGCCGAACATGCCCGGGCCGAGGCCGAGGCCGCCAGGCTGGAGGCCGAACGGGCCAGACAGGAGGCCGATCGGCAGCGGGCGGCGTTGGAGGCCGAGCGGGCCGCATTCAATCGCTGGATCGCAACCGTCTCCGCGCTGCGCTCCGGCGACCGCGTGCATGTGAAGCGCTTCGACCGCGAAGGACGCATCGTGCGCATGCTGCTGCACAAGCAGCTCGCAGTGGTGGCCGTGGGGGCCATGGAGATGGAAATCCCCCTGTGCGAACTCTCGCCGTTGCAGGAGACGCAGAAGTAGGGTTCAGTTGTCAGGGTTCGGGGTTCAGGGTTCAGACTGATGCCGGCTTCCTGCCGATGTGGATACCTTCGCGGAAGAATTCAATAGATTGGGCAAACGCGAGGTCACGCCGGGTTATGCCCGATTGGGTTGGGCGGGGGCGTTCCCTACAGGTTCTTACTGGGAAACCGGTCCTGCGCGTTATAATGCCGTTTCGCAAAGAATTAGCCGAGGGAGGTGTCTATGCCCACTTATGAATACCAGGCCGTGGATACCGCGTCGGCCTGTGAACATTGCCGGGAGCGATTCGAGGTCCAACAGTCCATGCGCGATGAGGCCCTGACCGCCTGCCCCCAGTGCGGCCGGCCGGTCCGACGGCTCGTCTCGCTTGTCGGTGTGTCCACCGCCCAATCCGTCAAGTCCATGCTCAGTGACAAAAACCTCAAGGCCAAAGGCTTCACCAAGCTGGTCAACGAGGGCGGGGGCAAGTTCAGGAAGGTAACCTGAGCGGGCCACGCCCCGCGGCCGGGAAAGAGACTGCCGGCCAGCGCGTCCAAGGGGGGCGAGGAACAAAAATGACTGATATGCTTGATCTGGTGTGCCCGAGCTGCATGCATCGTTTCCCTCTCCTGCCCGAGTACGCTGGCCGGACTGTTTTTTGCCCCCACTGTGGAGCGTCCAGCCGTGTCGAGGCGTTGCCGCCAGGTTATATGCCCGCTCCGCCGCCGGTGCCGATGCAGCCTGTGACGCTGACGTATGCCCATAGTCCGGTTGGCGTTGCGTATGCCGGCTTTTGGATTCGCGTCGCGGCCAGCATCATTGATGGTCTGGTGCTGTTCCTCCCTTCCTTGGTCGCTGCGGCGCTGATTCCTGGCCTGGGCGAATTGCTTCTATGGTTTCTTTACGAGAGCCTGCTGATCGCCAAGTGGAACGGCCAGACCATCGGGCGGAAGGTTTGCGGATTCCGCGTGATCAGCAGCGACGGTCGGCCCTGCGGCACCGGCCAGGCCTGTGCCCGGACGGTCGCCCAATTCCTGAGCTTGCTCATCTTTTGCATCGGCTATCTGATGGTGGCTTTCGACGGCCGGAAACGCGCCCTGCACGACCACATCGCCGGGACGGTATGCGTTTATGCCTGATCGTGCGCCTGCCTTTCCCTCTCTTTCCCCCGTTACCCGCCGGCCTCAAGCGCGTTTGTTCGCGGGGGCGTATGCCGCTATGGTGATGGAGGAAAGCAGGCACTGAGATGGTCACGCGATGAGCGGTCTTGCGGGAATAGAACGGCTGGTCCGGCTGGTAGGGGAGTTCGAGCCCGGGATGGTTTCCCTGGTGGGGGCCGGGCCGGGGGACAGCGCGCTCATATCCGTTCGCGGCGCCGTCCGGCTCACCCAGGCGGATGTCATCCTGCACGACAAGCTCATCGGTCCGGAGCTGCTGGACCTGCCCCGCCCGGACGCCGAGCGGATCTTCGTCGGCAAATGGCGAGGCGACAAGGTCTGGACGCAGGAGCAGATCAATACGGCCCTGGTCGAGCATGCCCGGGTGGGTCGGCGAGTAGTCCGGCTCAAGGGGGGGGATCCGTTCGTCTTCGGGCGGGGGGGCGAGGAATGCGAATATCTCGCCGCCGCCGGCGTCCGTTACGAAGTCGTCCCCGGCATTACGGCCGCCTTCGGCGCCCCCGCGTCCGCCGGTATCCCCTTGACGCATCGTAATTTAAGCAGATCATTCGCCCTTGTGACCGGACATGCGGAGCCTGACCAGCCCGGCGGTCCCGACTTTGCCGCCCTGGCCCGGATGGAGACCATTGCTTTCTACATGGGCGTGCGCATGCTGGGGGCCAATTGCCGACGGCTCATCGAAGCTGGAATGCCCGCCACCACCCCGGCCGCGGTCATCCAGTGGGGGACGCGCCCACAACAGCGATCTGTTGTCGGGACTCTCGCAGACATTGCCGAGCGGGCCGCGAAAGAGGCTATCGAACCGCCCGCCCTTGTCCTGGTCGGGCAGGTGGTGGCGTTACGCGAGCGTATCGAGTGGTTTGAACGCCGCCCGCTGCACGGGCAGGTGATTGTGGTCACCCGCATGGTCGACCAGGCCGCCAGTCTGAGCGGCTCGCTTCAGGCTGCCGGGGCGGAGGTGATCGAGGCGCCTACCATTGAACTGGCCGAAGTCGAGGACCCATCCACCATCGATCAGGCTTTGCAAAGGTTGCCGCAATACGCCTGGATCGTCCTGACCAGCGTCAACGGCGTCGATGGCCTGTTCAAGCGATTGCACGGGCTGAATTTAGATGCCCGGGCACTGGCCGGAATCAAGGTGGCAGCCATAGGATCAGCAACGGCCCAGCGGTTGCGCGAATACGGCATCCGCCCGGACCTGCTGCCGGAGGAGGCGGTAGGCGAATCGATGGCCGACGCCTTGGTCCGCAAGGGCGTGAATGGCCAGCGCATCCTGCTGCCCCGGGCGGATATCGCCCGCGAGCAACTACCGGCCACGCTCCGCCAGGCCGGCGCCCAGTGCGATGATTTGCCGGTATATAGAACGGTGTGCCCCGTTTCTTTGCCAGCCCAATTTCTGACTCGGCTGGATGCCGGACAGGTGGATTGGATTACTTTGACCAGCCCGTCATCGTTTGTGAATCTGTTGGCTCTCCTGGGCGAGGCGCGGAAGGAAGCGCTCAGGAGGGTCAAGCTGGCGAGCATTGGGCCGGTCACCACCAAGGCGGTTCGACAGGCCGGTTTTGAGGTGGCCGTCGAGGCCGAGCCGCATGACGTGCCCGGTTTGGTAGCGGCGATACGCCGGGCCGTTGAACGGGACAGGGGGACGAGGGGATAACGGGCA
>JAAXZI010000178.1 GCA_012719955.1 Phycisphaerae bacterium
CCCCTGGAGGTAAGTGCGGCGGAGCTGGGTGTTTGCTTGCAGTGATGGCGGTTCAGTGTGGCTTTGTGCGGTATTGCTGGTAAGATGCCGGCTGGAGAATGGCAATGATGTTTGAAGGGGCGGATGCCGGTCGAGGAGTGAATGTCCGTTGCGAGACGAATGCCCACCGGGGGGTGCGAAGGGCAATTCAGGGGCATGCTTCTTGAAGGGGGCGGGAAAGTACCGCTCCCTTGAGGGAGGATAGATGGCCGAATCACCTGCCGGGAAACAGACGTGGTCGCTCAAGATGAAGCTGCTGGTCTGGCTGGTGCTGCCGCTGATGGTGCTTCTGGCAGCGGCCCTGGTGCTGGACGGCGTGTGCCAGGGGAAGCTGAACGCCGCCATGCGGCAGGCTCGGGCCGGTGGTGGGCCGGTCACCTTTGAGGAGCTTCAAGCCGCCCGCAAGGCGTGGCCGGATGAACAGAATGGGGCTTTGATCCTGGTTAAGCTCGCGACGCAACTGGATACCATCCGCCAGGGGCCGACCTCGCTGCCGGCCTTTGACTCCGAGGAGTCGATACCGCTGGGCCGCAAGCACGGCCCTGAGAAGCTGCAGGTCATGGAGCGGGAGTTGGAGAGGCTTGCTCCCGAGTTGGCGGAAATCGACCGGCTGCTTCATTTCGAGGGTGGCCAGTTTCCGCTGGCCCCAACTTCCCCTCTCGTGAATCTGCTGTTAACACACCTGGGCCACGTGCGGGCATCGGCCAGGCTCAAGTACGACCAGGCCTTATGGCGGGTGATGACCGGGGATACCTTGCGGTTGGTTGACGACGTCGCCATTATGCAGCGCCACGGGCAACTGCTGGCCGACGAGCCCTGGCTGATCTCAGCCCTGGTGCGGGTGGCGTGTGATGCCCTCATGCTGGATACCATCGAGCGCGCCGTGGGGTTGACCACGCTTGCCCCCGAGCAGTTAGAGGGATTGGAGGCCCTGCTGGCCGGTATGGAAGGCCAGAACCGCCTGTGGTGGGGCATCCGGGGGGAACGGGCCTTTTTCGTCGATGCGGTGGAGGCGCTTCGCCAGGGTAAAGCAGCGGGCTTTGGGCCCGGCACGGGGTCCTTGCCGCGCGGTGTGGGGCGAACGCCCGGACTGAGAGGGTTCTTCATGCAGGACTTGGCGGCCGGCCTTCGGTTTTATAACCGGCTGGTGGCGGCCTCGAAAGACTCCCGCCAGGCGGCGCGGGTCAGCAGGGAGATCGAGCAACAGGTTGGGCAATTGCGCATGTACCAGCCCCTGACGAGCACTCTCATGCCTTCGTTCTCGCGGGCGTTTGACCTGAATACACGCCTGGAAGCCCAGAGCAGGGCAGCGCGCACGGGGCTGGCCGCGGAGCGATACCGGCTGGACACGGGGCGGTTCCCGCCATCGCTTGAGGCCCTTACGCCCAGGTACCTCCAGCAGGTACCCCTGGACCCATTCGACGACCAGCCGTTGCGCTACAAGCTGGATGAGCGGGGGGTCGTGATCTACAGCGTCGGCGAAGACCTGAAGGATGATGGGGGGCTGGTATCCCACCGGATACCGGGGAAAAAGACTGCGACTGACTTCGGGTTCGTCCTGCTGTCGCCTGAGCAGCGGGGGCTGCCGGCCACGCAGCCGGCTTCCGTGCCGGAAGCGGACGGCCCCGGGCCAACGGCTGAGGCGTTGCCCGTACCGCCATGACTCTTATGCCTGACTGAGGTACAATGGCGATCAGATGGAGAACTGCTTTGCATCGACCTGATCGCCAGATTTCGCCTGTGGAGATGCCCGCCTCCGATGGGTCTGGGCTGCCGCGATGGCGCAGGATTTTGCTGAAAGTCTGCATCTCGGGCATCGTGCTGACTTCCATCGTGCTGGTCCTTGATGTGATTGGCGCCCTGCGGCTGAGGACCGCGATGGAGGCGGTCCGGGCCAGCGGCGAGCCGCTGACCTACGAGGAGATTCTCGCTCGCCGGCCGCCCTCGCCAGAGGGGGCAAATGCGGCCGCTGTTTTTCTCGAACTTCGGCCCCGGCTCCTTGAGCCTGACCGGGGTTCGGGCGCCGATCGATTCTCATTCAGACGCCGGGGCCGGTGGCAGTCCTTGCCGGGTTACAGGTGGTCCGATGAGGAGCGTCGGGAGGTGGTCGAGACCCTGGAGCGATATCAGGCTGAGTTGGAGCAGCTTGACCGCCTTCAAGACCTGCCGGACGGGAATCTGCCGTTGGCCATCGTTGAGGGCGCGCGCGGCCCCATCCGGCGGCCACTTTACGAAGTGCGTCTGGCTGTCAGGCTGTGTTCATTGCGGGCCTTATACGGCGTCGAGGAAGGCGATACCAACCTTCTGCTCAAGTCCACGCGCACAATCCTGCGTCTTTCACGGCTGATCATGACGCTTCCCAGCTCAACCGGCGCCGTGGTCAGTTGTAGCTGCGATGAACAGGCCGTCTGGACCATCGAGCGGGCCTGCGGCTTGACCGTCCTGCCCGTTGAAACCCTGGTCGCCCTGCAAGAGGCCCTGGCCGAGGCCGAACAGCAGGAGCCGCTGTACTGGGGGCTGCTGGCCGATCGAGCGGCGTTCTTTGACGCGGGGCAGGTCATGCTCAAGACGGGCCGATCGGTGGTATCCGGCGTCCCGCCCACGGGCTGGGTGCCGGGGATGCGTGGAGTGCTGATGATGGACGTGGCCACCGGTTTGAGGCTGCACAGCCGGCTTGTGGCCGAAGGACATGATCCGGGCTCATGCCTGAACCTCGCCACGGAGATGGCACGGCGGGAATCGTCCGTCCCCAGGGTTTACTGGCTGACGCAAAACCTGTTTCCTCGCCCCGGCCGGCTGTGCCACCAGGTTCTCCAGCGTCTGGCAAGGCTGCGGGCGGCGCGGACGGCGCTGGCGGCGGAACGCTTTCGACTGGAGAAGGGCCGATTCCCGAATCAGTTGGCGGAATTGACGCCTGAATACCTGCCTGAGCCGCCCGTCGATCCGTTCAACGGCCGGATCCTGCGGTATAACGTCGATGCCCAGGGAGCGGCCGTGTACAGTAGCGCCGAGGGAATCCACGATCCTTGGTGGGGCGGACGCGGTCCAAGCGGCATGTCGTCCGAACTGGGTTTCACGCTCCTGCCGCCGGAGCGCCGCGGCCTGCCGGCTGCGCTGGCTACACAGCCGGCGGTGTCGGAATCTGCGCCGAGCGCGGAATAGCCTGAAGGGTTCTATCCATGACCGATCCGACTGTCGGAAAGAAGAAGTCGTGGTCCCCCAAGAGGAAGCTGCTGCTTTTCGGGGTATTGCCGCTGGCCCTCGTCCTGGCCATTCTGCTGATGCTGGACCGGGCCGCTCATCGCAGGCTGAATGCGGTCTTCCGGGAGGCTCGATTGATCGGCGGCCCCGTGAGCTTTGGTGAGCTGCTGGCTGCCCGCAAATCCTGGCCAGATGAGGAGAACGGGGCCATCATCTTCCTGGAGCTCGAGGACCGCCTGAGCGAGCTGTTCAGAACGCGCGAGCAGTTTGTCGCCCTGCCGGGGTTTGATGGCCGGCCCATATTGGCCGTCAACGACGCGCTGCCCCTGGGGCGCCGGCTGCCTGCCGGGCAAGACAGGGAGGCTGGCCAGGTGCTTACTCGACTGACAGCCGATCTCTCTCAGATTGACCGCTTGCTGGGATTTCAAGGGGGCTGCTTTCCGCTGACGATTCCTACGGGCCCAGGCGGCTTTTATCCCCAGCACTTGTCGCACGTTCACCTCTCGGCCAAGTTGAAAGCCGCTCAGGCGCAATACCGGGTGATGCACGGCGACCTGTCCCAGGCCGTCAAGGACGTCCGCGTGATCTTGATGCATGGTCAGTTGCTGGCGGATGAGCCAACGCTCGTGTCCGCAGCGACGCGCATCGTGTGTGAGGAGTTGGCCGTTGACACGGTTCAGCGCATCTGTGCATTGGCCACGCTGACGCCTGAACAGCTCAAAGAACTTCAGGATCGCCTTGCCGATACGCAATGCCCCGACCGATTAGCCTGGGGCATCCGCGGCGAGCGGGCCGGCTTTATCCAAATTGCCGATTGGCACCGGCTGCGGAACGAAATCCACTGGATTCATGGGGATCCCGGGGGATTGGATCCGCCGCCCCGCTGGGTGGGACGCATTCCAGGCATCCGGGGCCTGAACGTGTGGGATGAGGCCGCCGGCCTGCACCTGTACAACCGGCAGGTGGCTGCCGCGGGGGACCGGAAGAGAGCCCTGCAGGCACACAGGGAAGTTGTCGCGGAAATGGACAAGATATCCAAACTCCATTCGCTCACGCTCTCGATTATGCCCCCCTTGAAACAGTTCTTCGAGCAGGATGGCAACCTCGAGGCTCAGATCCGGGCGGCGGTGGCCGGTCTGGCGGCGGAGCGGTATCGGCTGGACCACGGCCGGTTTCCGGACAGGCTCGAAGACCTGGTGCCGCAATACCTTCCACAGGTTCTGTTGGACCCGTTCAACGACGAACCCTTGCGGCTGCGGCACTGCGACGGGGCGCTCATGATCTATAGTGTGGGAGCGGACCTGATCGACGACGGAGGCGGCCTGAGGGGCTGGATGCAGAAGGGACCCTATCCTGATTGGGGATTCATCCTGCTCCCGCCCGAGCGTCGCGGCCTGCCGGCCACACAGCCGGCGGCGGAGACCCAAACGGGAACGTAAGCGCGAGAGAACGCAGTCCCGCGATGGCGGATGCGGGGAAGCATTCTTACACCCTCGCCGAATCAGTGACGAATGCGGAATGGCCAAAGACGAAGTGGGCGGGAGGCTCCCGCCTCGTCATTCGGCCTTCGTCATGCAAACTTGATTCATTCGGCCTTCGGCCGTCTCCCGATTCCCTTTGTATCGATCGGCTTGAACCCGAGCTTCAGCGCCGGCGAGTCGGGCTTGAGCGTGAAGTCGCCGCTGGCCGGATCCACAAACAGCGGGTCGGCGATGATCGAATGGGTATCATGGCCGCGTTTTTTCCAGTCCTCGAAGGAGGCGCCGGCGAAGTCGATGGGGGCGCCGCCGGTCCGCCAGTAGACGTTGTAGTCGAGCTTGTAGTTGTCATTCGACCAGTTGCTGCCGAGCAGCGTGCCACTGTCGTAATAGACGATGTTGTGGTCGAAGAAGAAGGAGATGTGCTCCTCCGGACGCGTGCGGATGATCTGGGCCACCTTGGCGAAGGCGAAGATGTTGTTGCGGATCTTGTTCTCCTTGCCATAGTGCTGGTGGTAGCCGCCGTGCTTGGTGCGGTAGACGATGTTGTTTTCGATGAGGATGTCGGTGCTGCCCTCGTCATTGTAGATGCCCCAGCCGCCGTAGTGCCGGGCGTCGATATCGTGAATGCGGTTGTAGCGCAGCGTCGTGCCCGGCGAGACGCCCAGGGTGTAAATGCCGCCCATGTCTGAGAGCAGGCCCTGACCGATGTTGTAAATGTGGTTGTACTCGATGCGGTTGCGCACGGCCTTGCTGGGTGCGTAGCCCCAGGACCAGCCGACGGAGACGCCGGTGTAGTAGAGGTCGTGGATCTCGTTGTGGGTGACCTGGTTGTCGCCGCTATGGCCGATCCAGACGCCCACGGCGCTGTGGAAGATGTGGCCGCCGGGGCCGATATCGTTGTTGTCTATGATCGTGCGGGTGGTGTCGTGACCGACCTTCACCCCTCCGGCGCCCAGGTCGGTCAGTGCGTTGTTGACGATCCGGCAATCCTCGCAGCCGGCGGTCAGCTCGATGGCGTAATTCCCGATCTGGTTGATCCGGCAGTCGGTGATGGAGCAGCGCCCGGCGCGGGACAGGTAGATCGCGCCCGGGACGTTGTGTGCCGCCTGGACCGCGCCCCCGTCGCCGGCCGGCAGCGACCATTCCGTATGGCTGAAGGTCAGGCCCTTCAGGTGGAGGTCGAAGACGGGCGCGCTGCCGTCGGGTTTACCCACGATGCGCACCAGTTGCGGCAGACGCGGGGCGATGACCGTGACGTTCTCCGGCGTCTCACCCGGCTTGGGCATGTAGTAGAGCCTTCCGGCCTTGCGGTCCAGATACCACTGGCCGGGGGTGTCGAGGGCCTCGAAGACGTTTTCGACGTAATAGCGGGCAAACTGCTTGGGATCGTGGGCCTCGGTCAGCCGGAACACACTCTTGGCGCCGAACTTGACGAGGTTACTGGTCTCATCCACGTCCACAATGGGCAGGTGCGAGTCCACCCAGAAGTGCAGGGTGATGACGTCCACGTCGGAGAGATGGTTCCATTTCTTGAGCTCGCCGGGCTTGAAGAGGGCCTGGGTCTGGCCTTCGTTCCAGGGGGTGGTGGCCTTCATCTCCGGCAGTCCGGTGAAGGTGTAGAACCCTTCCTTGGGCAGCCGCGTCCGGGGCCGGCGCTGGCCGTTCACGAAAAGCTGGCGGAAGTACCAGGTGCCAGCCTTTACCTCTGGAATCTCGGCCGCCCAGAGCTTCTTGCCGTTCACTTCGACGGGCTTGAAGCCGGTGATGGACCGGCCGCCGCTGATGACCGGGCGGGCGTTCTCGAAGGCCGCGTAGGTGACCGGCGCCGCTTTCGTGCCGCCGTCCTCCGGGCCGAAGACGAGCGGTTCATCCAGGTAGTACGTGCCTTCGTGGACCAGCACGGTGATGGGTACATCTTTCCAGGCGTCCTGGCCGCGACGGGCGCGAATGGCCTCGCGGGCGGCCGACAGTGAAGGGTAGGCATCGTCGCCGCCGCCGGGCTTGACATGCAGAATGACCGCTTCGGCAGACGCCGTCTGTTGCGACTCCTGGCCGGCCGCCATACTGGCCGTGAGAACGACCACGAGTACTGCAAAAAGCCGGCTATGCTCTCGTCTCATGTTCACCGTCAGTCCTCCCGCACAACTATCGATTTTCAAAGTCGTTGCCGATCCTGTTTCCAGTTGAAGACGCCACAGTCACAGCTCGTCGGCTGGTGACTTTTGCGAAACTAAATCGGCAATGGAGAGCAAGCCCGGCTGAAGCCGGCCCCCCTGTCGCCATTGCCGAATTAGAGAATCAAACGTCATAAGCCGACCCCCTGACGTCGCAGGGTTCTTCATGCCTCATCCCCTGGTCTCCTTGTCCCCTTGTCCCCGTGTTCCCGTGTCTCCTCGTCTCCTTGTCGCCGTATCCCCGCCTTCCCATCAATTCACTGTCTTCGTATCCAGGGGCTGCAATTCAATCTCCGCGGCTGCTGCGGCCTCTTCCTTCGGCACGAACCGTCGCCAGACGTAGTACGTCGGCACGCCCGCGGCCAGTACGCCCAGCCATATCAGTGTATCCCGGGGGTTCTCCCGGATGGACAACACGGTCATGAACGCGGTGGCCAGAATAAACGCAATCGGCACGAAAGGGTAGCCCCAGCAGCGATACGGCCGGGGCAGCTCCGGCCGGCGGATGCGGAGGATGATCACCGCCGCCGCGGCCAGGGCGTAGAAGATCCACATGGTGAACACGAACCCGTTGATCATCCGCTCGAACCGCCCCAGGGCCATGACCCCGATGCAGGACATGAGCGCCTGGACCCACAGCGAGACGTCCGGCGTGTGCCAGGTCGGATGCACGCGGGCCAGCGATTTGAACAGCAATCCGTCGTGGGCTTGGGCGAAAGTGACCCGGGCGCCGGTGATGATCGAGCCGTGCGTGGCCCCCAGCGTCGAGATGAGAACGATCAGGGTCACGAGCGTGTCGCCGGCGCCGCCCACCAGGCGCTCCATGACCAGCGGGGCGACGGTCTTCTCCACGTGGCGCATCTCTTCAAGCGGAACGATGGCCATGTACACCGTGTTCACGGCCAAATAGAGAATGATGCACGCCCCCGTTCCGAACACCAGAATGCGCGGCAGGTTGCGCTGCGGGTCGCGTACCTCGCCCGCGCAGGAGGCGACGGCGCTCCAGCCGGCGTAGGTCCACAGGACGGCCGCCAGCACCGGGGCCAGTGCGAACAGCAGACTCTTGGGTGCGGGGACCGGCGCCAGGTTTGTGTAGTTCGATGCGGTCATGCCCAGCCCCAGCATCACGATGAGGATCAACGCCAGCACCTTGAGGCCGGTGAATACGATGGCCATGCCCGCCCCAAGCTGTACCTTGGCGGTGTTGATGGCCGTGAAGAGGATGAGCACCGCGCAGGTGGCGTAACGGGGGTCCCAGTCCACCCCCAGCAACCGGTTGAGATGCTCGGAGAAGACCATGGTGATGCTGGCGGCGGCCAGCGGCTTGCCCAGGAACATGAACGTCCAGCCGAAGATGAAGGCCACGACCTCGCCGAGGCCCTCGTACAGGTAGACGTAGATCCCCCCGGAGCGAGGGAACATGACGCCCAGCTCGGCGTAGGTGAAGGCCCCGAACAGCGAAAGCAGGCCTCCCACCAGCCACATCAGCAGGATGATGCCCGGGTTGCCCATCTCGTCGGCGATGGAGGCCGGCGTGCGGAAGATGCCGCTGCCGATGATGATGCCGACCATGATGGCTGATCCGCCCCAGAAACCGATACACCTCGGCAGCTCACGCCGCATGGGCGTCCTCCAGTTGGAGACTGACTTGGGCAAGGGTACGAGTTACCCGAGGACACCGCCTACAGCAAAGTCAGCAGTTTCCCCGGCGTTTCGATCAGGTGTTTGGCGCCGGCGGCCAGGATCTCCTCTGTGGGCCGGTAGCCCCAGGCCACCCCGACCGGAACCATCCCGGCGTTGATGGCGGTGAGTACGTCGGTCCGCGAGTCGCCCACCATGAGCACGTGTTCGGGGGGTACGCCCAGGCGCTCGATGATTTCCATGGCCGTACGGGGATCGGGCTTCCGGCGGCTCTCTTCCCGGTAGCCCTCGATGGCCACGAACGACCACCGGCTGAAAAACGCGCCCATGATGGCATCGGTGTGTTCCTGGGGCTTGTTGGTCAGGACGGCCATAGGGACCTGACGGGCGGTCAACTCGTCCAGCAGTTCGGGGATGCCGTCGAAGGGCCTGGTCTGGTCGAGGCGGTGCTGGCGGTAGTAGCTCATGACCCGGCCGACCATCTCGGACAGGGGGATGTCCGGATGGTTGACCAGCGCCCGCTTACAGAGCGTGGGCATGCCTTCGCCGACCATCATCCGAATCTCTTCGATGGGGCGTTCGGGCAGGGCGAAGGAGGCCAAACCAAGATTAACCGCCGCCGCGATGTCCGGCAGCGTATGGGCGATGGTCCCGTCCAGATCGAAAATGACCCCGCGATTGCTCAACGTTTATTGCTCGCCAACCGAACATTCTGGCCGTCGGAGAACTTCACCGGCGTGCCAACCTGCACTAGTTTACTTAGGCGAAGAGCATCCCAGTTGGCCAGTCGAAAACAGCCGTGCGAGCCGGTTTTTCCGATGAGCTCAGGATTGGGGGTGCCGTGCATCCCATAGCCGCGCAGACTCAGCCCGATCCAGCACCGGCCGACCGGGTTGCGCGGTCCGGGCGGGATTTGCAGCTTGGTGTTGATGCGCTCCTTGACCTCGGGCCACATCTGCGGGTCGAAGGTATACCAGGGGTCCGGGGCGACCACGGTGACCTCGGCATCGCGCGAGGGGAGTTTCCGCCGGTTGGCGGCTATGGAGCAAAAGAACAGTCCCACCACCTTATTGTTCGGCCCGATCACGCGGATGGTTTTTTCGGCGAAGTTCACCTCGAGCCGGGTGGCCTTGGGCTGGGGCGCCGGATCCATCACCACAGGCACGATCACGCGGTCGCCCGGCCCCATCTCGTTGATGCGTTTGCCCGGGTTGAGGGTGTTCAGCAGCGAGATGGTGCAGTGGAATTTCTCGGCGATGACGTTTTCCAAAGCCTGATGGCCCAGGCGTTTAAGTTTGCTCTTGGCGACCCAGCTCGTGGGATTGGGGCCGATCTCCTCCATGTCCTGGGGCTCGATGGTATAGCGGATGAAGACGCCGTCGGGATCAACCCCGAGGGCGTCGGCGGTGGCTTTGTCGAGCGTGCCGGTCACCGGCAGGCCTCTGGCCCGTTGGAATTCCCGGGTGGCCAGCTCGGTTTTGGGGCCGATTGCCCCGTCTATCAGCCCGGGGGAGAACCCGGCCGCATCCAGGGCCACCTGCCAGGCGACGGCCCGACGGAGTGCCGCCTCGCGCTCGCCGGCCAAGGCGGGCGCGGTCAGGGTTGCAAGGGTCAGCATAGCCAGCCAATACGCTTTGCCGGGGACGTTGAATCCGCGTCTTGCAGATGACATGTGACCTCCTGTCCGTCTCACGCTCCGTTCTGACTTGCCCCAGGATCATTATCGACCGACACGGCCGGTTTTCTACGGCCGGGTCGGGGGCAATGGCAGCGGTTCAAGTGGCAATTATAACGGCACGGTCAAGTGGTGTCACTGGCGGGGGGCAAGTGCCATTGCCGCCGTGGGGGGCAAGCCCTGCTACCCGCCGGGGCGGCAGGTGCCGTTGCTGCCGTGGGGGTAGCGGTACCACTGCCGTCGAGGCGAACGCCGTTGTTGCCGCAGGGACAGGTGTTGCCAGTGCCGGGGGGCAAGCGCTGTGACTGCGTCAGGACGAAGGGACCGTCGTCTCCACAGGACTATCGCGCTTGCATCTCCGCACGACTCTCGCCCTTGCATCTCCACAAGGCTTTCGCGCCTGGGTCTCCGCAAACCTTCCGCGCTTGCGTCTGCACCGGATTTGGACGCCTGCGTCTACACCAGACTTTCGCCTTTGCAGCTCCACAAGACATTCGCACCCGGGTCTCCGCAAGGCTTCCGTACCGGCGTCTTCCAGGGCTTTCGCGCATGCTAATCCGCTGGACTTCCGTGCTTGCATCATGAGGATATTATCGTTTCTAATAGTGCATCTTATAGTGTCCTGGTGTTCTTTCCGGGAGTATGACGGTTGGGCGAGCGAATTCATCGACGGCAGGTTCTGGGCTGGTCGGCGGCCCTGGCGGGGGGGATGGGGTTGTGGTCGGTGTCGTCCTCACAGGCCGGCCCGCCCGGCGCTACCGGCAGGCCGAGTGAGAAGAGCCGGTCGGGCGGGAAGATGGACGGGGGGCGCCGATACCAGCTTGGCCTGGTGACGTACAATCTGGCCGCCCAACTGGACCTGCCCACCTGTCTCAAGCTCTGTCAGGACGTCGGCTTGACCGCGATTGAGTTTCGCACCACCCACAAGCACGGCGTCGAGCCTTCGCTTTCCCGCGAACAACGCGAGGAAGTGAAGAAACGCTGCACGGACGCCGGCCTGCGCTGCTGGAGCCTGGGCAGCGTCTGCGAATTCCATTCGCCCGATCCGCAGGAAGTCCGGAAGAACATCGACACTGCGAAGCAGTTCATCGACCTGGCCGCGGATATCGGGGCCAAGGCGGTGAAGGTCCGCCCGAACGGCCTGCCTCCGAACGTGCCGGTCGAAAAGACGCTGGAGCAGATCGGCCGGTCGTTGGCCACCTGTGGCCGGATGGCGGCTGACGCCGGTGTGGAGATCTGGTGCGAGGTCCATGGCAAAGGCACGAGCGAGCCCGCTTACATGCGGAAGATCATGGACGTGGCCGACCATCCGGCGGTGGGCGTGACCTGGAACTCCAATGACGCCGACGTGAAGGACGGCTCAATCAAGGAGAGCTTCGAGCTGCTTCGGCCGAAGATCTACTGCTGCCACATCAGCGAGCTGATCAGGCCCTATCCCTGGCGGGAGCTGTTTGCGCTGTTGACCGCGACCGGCTATGACCGATTCACACTGATCGAAGCGCCCGCGATTGGAAGCGGCAATCCGGGCGACACGGCGCGGTTCCTGCGCTACTACAAGGCCCTGTGGGAGGAATTGAGCCGGTCAGGCTGATGACAAGACGGGGCGGCCGGTGCCGGTCGTTCTCATAGAAAGCACATGGGCTATGGAGGGCCGGGCGTATCCAATCGTTCAACTCCTGGGAGGACGTGCATGCTCGGCTGGCTGAAAAGGAAGACGCAATTCTGCGGATCCGTCCACTTCCGGGGTACTCTTCCCCCGCGAGCGGAAGAGTTCAAGTACCTGGAAGAACGGGGGATTCAGCTTGCGCCGTGCCCGCCGCCGGAAGGGATGTTGTGGGGCCTTCGGATGGCCCACCCCGACTGGGGCGAAGCCACCCTGCTCTGCCCGCGGGAGCCGGTTACGCCCCCGGCAGAGGTCGTCACGCGTGATTACAGACTGACGCAATCGGAGAAGGAAGCCGCCCGGGCGGCGAGATCGAGCGTGCTGGTTCACTCGACGGGGCCGCGCAGCCAGGTGCTCCGCGATCGCAAGCTTGCCTTACGCTTCCTGGACGCGGTCATGGGCGCCGACGGGCTGTTTGCATGCGATCACGGCGCCCAACGCTTCTGGTCGCCCGATGCCCTGCGGGAAGAGTTGTGCCACGACGCCGATCTGGATATCGATTGCCTGATGAGTTTCCATGCCGTCAAGGAGGACGATGACAGCGATAAGGTGGGCTGGCTGCATTCCCACGGCCTGGCGGAACTGGGCTTTTTTGACTTCGACATCCTCAGGCCCGCCGAGGCGCTGCTGGGGGCGTGGGGCAACGATCTGCTGCGGGCCATCGCCTATGCCATCGTGGAGGAGCAGGCCAGCCTGTCTACGCCGTGCTTTGAGCTGGCCCGGCCGGGGGGCATGGTCCGTTTTGTTGAAGTGTCTCAATTTACCCGCCTGGCAAGTCCGGCGGATGTGGCCCTGCGTACGCCGGAGAGCGACCAGTGGCACCATGACCGGCGCGCAGTGCTCTGCGATCCGGTCCGCCGGTTCCTCGGACGCTGGTTCCAGAAGGCCCGGCCTTCCCGCTTCCTGTCCAGCGTGCTGAGCGACGGACTCGTCATCAGCTTCTCAAAAGGCGCCACCGAGCTCATGGCCGAGCGGGCCCGGGGGACGTACCGGCTCTTCCAGGAGCTGGTCGCTGAACTGGCGGAGTTTGAATTTCCGGCCCTGGTGAAGCTGGGATACCCTATGGACGGTGGGGGGGGCGATGGCCAGGAACATCTGTGGTTCGAGGTTCACGAGTGTCTTGCCGGCCACGTGGATGCCACGTTGGTAAACACGCCCATTGCCGTTGCGGGCCTTCAGGAGGGCCGGCGGGCCTTGCATCCGGTGGAGTACCTGAGCGATTGGGTCATCATGACGCCGCTCGGCCCGATCAACCCACGCCAGACGGGTGTGCTTCGGGCGATCCGCGAAAAGCGCGACTTGCTGCGTGCGAGGATGGTACTGGCCCAGCACCGGGAGGATGGGGAGTTTGACGAGGAGAGTTGAGGCATCTTCTCCCGGCACGGCGGGGGGTGTCGAGGCCGTGCTCCTCCTGCATGGAATGGGGCGCACCTCGTTGTCCATGCGGAGCCTGCGTCGGCGGCTGGAACGCGAGGGCTATCGGGCGATCGATTGGCCGTATCGAAGCCTGACCGTAGCCATTGGCGCGCACGCCGCCAGGCTTCAGGAGACGCTGCGCCGACTCGACAGCGATGCCGCCATCCTGCGCATTCATCTGGTCACGCACAGCCTCGGCGGCATCATCGCCCGCAAGGCCCTGCTCGAACGCGTTCCTGCGAAAATGGGCCGGGTGGTGATGCTGGCCCCGCCGAACCGGGGCTCACGGCTTGCGACGAAAATGACGCCGCTGCTTGGCCGCTGGATCAGGCCGTTGGCGGATCTCTCGCACGTACCCGACAGCGCTGTGAATCGTCTCGGCGTGCCGACGGGAGTCTCGATCGGGGTTCTCGCCGCCGCGCACGATGGTAAGGTGCGGGTAGAGGATACCCACCTGCCCGGCGAGGCCGACCACCTGGTTGTGCCCGGGTTCCACACATTTCTGATGAGTTCCCGCGTGGTTCAGGACCGGACTGTTCGCTTCCTCCGCAGTGGCCGGTTTACCGCCCAGACGCCCGCGTAGTCTCCCCGGGCTTAGGATCCGCTCACCACTCGAGCGGCTGGTGCCTGGCTCCAGGCACCGGGCTCCCGGCTCAACGAGAAATCATCTGTTTTGAACACATTGCAGCGCGGAAATGTTCCGCCTTACCGCAATAGAATTCACATGATTGTGCTGATTGTGCGCGATCCTGCGCCATTTTCGGTTGCTGCACCGCCGCCTGGGCTGAAGCCTCGCGGCTCATGATGGTCGCAGGTTTGTGCACGGTCATTGGGCACATGGTCCGTGGGTACCGGGCCACGCCGAATCGGCGGCGGAAGGTCCGGGCATTCAACCTGCGGGGTTAGCCACACCCGTAGGGGCAACCACAGGAGCCAGTCACGTGGATGACTGGGAACGTGAATATGTCGAACTCCTGACCCCATTCCCCCGGCTGAGCGACGAGTGGTTCGCCGGCAAGCTGCAGCTTGCCAAGTCGGGCGATGAGGATGCGCGGGTACTGGTCATCGGCTCCTCATTATGGATAGCCTGGGAGACGGCGCGCGAGTTCGTAGACTTAACCAACCTGGACCTTCCGGAGCTCACCCAGGAAGCCAACCTGGGCCTGCTCGACGCGATGAACTCATACCTGGGCGAAGACGTCGAGAGTTACAAGGCCCATGTGGGGGCCGTCATTCGCGATCGCCTGGTGAAGCTGGTCCTTTGCCGGCCGGTGCTGGTCGAATGAGCCGGTTTTCCCGGGCCGTGATGTTTGCCATCTTCCGGCCGGAGGGTGGGGCAATTCTTTGCGGCGGGGTGACGCGAAGCCCCTGGAGGGCGTGCATTTTGCACACCTTTGAGCCGGGCAGGATGCCCGCCCCCTGATGCGCCCGGCCGGATTGCAGGTCCTCGCCGCCTTGCCGCTATCCCCGTGCTGTGATTAAGCTAACCGCCTTCGGCCGGTTGCAGCCCGCCGGAGTTTGAAACCGCCATGGCCGGGGGATCGGATTCATAAACCCTTGTGTTCTCCGCGTTCTTTGCCGTCTGGACGCCGTGGCTCGAAAGGAGTCTCGTTCCGCTCATGCGTATTGTCATCATCGGCACCGGGAGTTGGGGCCTCACGCTCGCCGGCCTGTTCAACCCTGAGTACCCTGTCCGCCTGTGGGCCAAGTCGGCCGACCAGCTTGAACCGGCTCGCAAGCAGCTCAAGGAGACCGCCGGCACGGATCGTCGGTCTATTACCGTCGAGGTCGCCTTTTCAACCCCGCTGGAAGTGGACGACATCGTGGTCGTGGCGGTGCCCTCCGCCGCGATCTTTGATGTTGCCAGGAAGATTGGGGAGTCCGGGCCGCCTTACCCGCCGCTGGTCACCGCCTCGAAGGGCCTGGAGCGGAATACGTTCCGCACCACGAGCCAGATGATCTCGAGCGTTCTGCCCGAGGCTACGGTCGCGGTGTTGTCGGGGCCCAATATTTCCCGGGAAATTGCCGCCGGCCGGCCGGCCAAAGCCGTGCTGGGGTGCGAGGATGTTCAGTGTTTGCTGAAGCTTGCGCCCGTCTTGAGCAGCGATCGCCTGCACCTGGACATGACCCGCGACAAGGTCGACGTGGAGCTGTGTGCGGCCATGAAGGGCGTCTTTGCCATCGGCGCGGGTGTGATTGCCCAGCGCAACATGGGGGCGAACTTCATGGGGCTGCTGCTGACCTATGGCCTGAAAGAGATCTCGGAACTGGCTCGTTTTCTGAAGATTTCCACGGAGCACGTCTTCGGCGTGGCGGGGCTGGGCGATCTGATCGCGACCTGTTTCAGCCTGGACAGCCGGAACGTCCGCCTGGGGCAGATGCTGGCCTCGGGCATGGTGGTCAAGGACGCCCTGGCCAAGGTGGAGCAGGTGGTGGAAGGGGCCATGACGGCCACGGCGGTCTCGGAAATGGCCGCGTTGCGCCTGCGGCTGCCGTTGTTCGCGGCCATCGCGGCCATCATCGAGAACCCGACCGAGGCGGCCTTCGAGCGGTTCGAGCGGACGCTGCTGGAATATCCCCATGCAGTGTAGCTGATTTGGGTTCAGAGAACGCCACAAAACGGCCGATCTGTGTCATCCTAAGGCTGACACCGCCAACCCGCATATCTCCCTCTCCGAACGTCGAAAAGTGGTTCTTTATTGTGATTTTGCCAATTCCGGCCCTGTCTCAGATCAGAGCGCATTCTGTCCAGTCAAGGCTGTAAATGCATAGTGGGAATACCCTCTGGCTCGCCGGCGGACATTCCAGATGGGCGTCTATGCCCGTGCTCGAAGGCGGAAAATGTCTCGGCCATTTGACCCACTTCTGGGGGTTTTCGCGCACGCCATCCTGGGGGCTGAGCCGGTTGTCTATGCTGTCAATATCTTGTTTAAAGTCTTGTGAGTAGCGGCGGCCTGAATTTGGGATTTTGGGTAAAGCACATCCGCAACACTCCACAAAGAAGGCTCATCGGCATGAGAAATGCTTGTGAAAGAAAGCACTAGTGAGCCTGGTGATTCTCCTCTCTTGAGACAGGTTGAAGCCTGTCCGTAACCACCGGGCGGCGCGGCCGGGATGAGGTCAATCTGGCGTGGGGCAGGAACGCCCCGTCGCCAGCCTCCGGCGACGAGCGGGAACGCTTCCGAGACTGCGAGGTGATCATTGTCTGTCACCGTCAAATCAAAACGGTTCGTGGATGAGGTGATCGAAGAGACGCCGGGCGGGCATCGCCTTCGCGACTGTATCCAGTGCGGAACCTGCGGGGGGTCCTGCCCCAGTGGGGCGGAGATGGATTACACCCCGCGGAAGATGATCGCCCTGGTGAATGCCGGGCGCCGCGAGGAGGCCCTGTCGGCCAATACGATGTGGTCTTGCGTATCGTGCTATTCGTGCACGTCGCGCTGCCCGCACAACATTCCCGTCACCGACATCATGTACACGCTCAAGCGGATGGCGATACGCGAGGGCAGGGTCAAGGACAACGACGGCCCGGCCCTCGCCAGGGCGTTCACGCACTACGTGGACAAGTACGGCCGCAGCTTTGAGATGGGTCTGGCCACCCGCTACCACCTGCTCAATCGCCCGTTCGCCGCGATGAAGATGGGCGGCATGGGCATGGCCATGTTCCTGCGCGGACGCATGGCCTTTACGCCCAGCAAGATTCGCAACATTGGTCAGCTCCAGGCGATCATCAACAAAGCCCGCGAACTGGGAGGTGCCTCGTGAAATATGCGTTTTATCCCGGCTGTTCGCTCGAGGTGAACGCGGCCGCCTACGACCTGTCCGTCAAGGCGGTTGCAAAGACCCTGGGGCTGGAACTGGTCGAAGTGGATGACTGGAACTGTTGCGGGGCGACGGAGTATTTCAGCCAGGACGAGCTGACGGCCTGTGCGGTTATTGCCCGCAATCTCGCCCTGGTGGATCCCGCCTGCGGCCAGATCACCGCGCCCTGTGCGGCCTGCTTCCTCAACCTCAAGAAGGTTGACCGGCTCATGAGCGAGCATCCCGACCTCGATCAGAAGATCAACCAGGCGCTGGCGGCGGGGGGGCTCAAGTACCGTCCGGGCAGCGTCCAGGTGCGGCACCTGCTGGAGGTGATCTACAAGGACGTGGGCGAGGAAGGCGTCAAGGCCCGGGTGAAGCGTCCGCTGACCGGCCTGCGCGTGGCGGCCTATTACGGCTGCCAGGTGGTCCGCCCGTTCAAGGACTTCGACGATCCCGAACAACCCACCACGATGGATGAGATCCTGAAGTGGCTGGGCGCTGAGGTCGTGGATTATCCGGTCAAGACCCACTGCTGCTCCGGGCACATGACCCAGATCAGCGAGCCGGAGGCGTTCGAGATGATCCGTCGGCTGCTCTACTGTGCACAGCAGCGGGAGGCCGACGTGATCGCCTGTGCGTGTCCCATGTGCCAGCTCAATATGGATGCCTATCAGGGTCGGGTCAACGGCTTCTTCAACACGAATTTCAATCTTCCCATCCTGTACTTCACGCAGCTCCTGGGCGTGGCCTTTGGCCTCCAGCCCCGGGAACTGGGGTTTGGCAAGGAGCTGGTGGCGGCGGAACCGGTGATCGCGGCGAAAGTGGGTGCCGCTTAGCGACCCATTGAACCGCCAAGGCGCCAAGGACGCCAGGGCAAACAAGAGAACTGAGAACCCAAAACTGAGAACTGAGAACTGAAAACTGACTGCTTTCAGTCTTCTTGGCGCTCTTGGCGTCCTGGCGGTGAAAAGTGCGGGTTAGAGGCAACTGGAGAGAATGACAATGGCCGAAAAAGTTGGCGTATACGTTTGCCATTGCGGCAGCAACATCGCCGGCACCGTGGACTGCGAAGAGGTGGCCCGCTGGGCGGGTGCCAACCTCAAGGACGTGGCCGTGGCCCGCGATTACAAGTTCATGTGCTCTTCGCTCGGTCAGTCCATGATCGAAGAGGACATCAAGAAGGAAGGGCTCACGCGGGTGGTGGTCACCGCCTGCTCGCCGCAGCTTCACGAGAAGACCTTCCGGCGGGCCTGCGCCAATGCGGGGCTCAATCCGTATCTCTTCCAGATGGTGAATGCCCGCGAGCACGTCTCCTGGGTGAGCAAGAACAAGGAGATCAACACCGCGAAGGTCAAGGCCCTGGTTTCAGCGGCGGTTGAGCGGGTCAAGCGCCAGGAGCCGCTCCAGCCCATGCAGGTGGAGGTGAACCCCAGGACCCTGGTCGTGGGCGGCGGCATCGCCGGCCTGCAAGCCACGCTGGAGCTGGCCGACGCCGGCTACCACGTGTATCTCGTCGAACGCGAACCCAGCATCGGCGGGCATATGGCCCAGTTCGACAAGACCTTCCCCACGCTGGATTGCTCGGCGTGCATTCTCACTCCCAAGATGTCCGAGGCCGGCCAGCATGAGAACGTCACCTTGCTGGCCTATTCAGAGCTGGAAGAGGTCTCCGGCTCGGTCGGCAACTTCAAGGTCAAAATCCGCCGGAAGGCCCGGTACGTCAACGAGAAGACCTGCACCGGCTGCGGCCTGTGCGTCGAGAAGTGCCCGAAGAAGGTGGTGGACAACGGCTTTGAGGCCGGGCTGGGCTATCGCAAGGCCATCTACACGCCGTTCCCCCAGGCGGTGCCGCGTATTCCGGTGATCGACGTCGAGTCGTGCAACCGCTTCCAGAAGGGCAAGTGCGGCGTCTGCGAAAAAGTCTGCCCCACCGGCGCGATCGATTACGACCAGAAAGACGAAGTGATCGAGCTGGAGGTCGGCAACATCGTCCTGGCCACCGGCTGGGACCTCTTCGACTGCAAGAAGATGCCGCAGTTCGGCTACGGGCGGCTGCCCAACGTCTACACCAACATGGAGTTCGAGCGGCTGTGCAACGCGGCCGGCCCGACCAACGGCAAGATCGTGCTCCGCGACGGTAAGACCGAGCCGCAGTCGGTGGCCATCATTCACTGCGTAGGCAGCCGGGACCGGAATCACAACGAGTACTGCTCCGGCGTGTGCTGCATGGCCGCCCTCAAGTTCGGCCACCTGGTGCTGGAGAAGACGAAGGCCGAGGTCTACTCGTTCTACATCGACATGCGGACGCCGCAGAAGGGCTACGAAGAGTTCTACGAGCGGCTGCTTGAGGAGGGCATGCACTTTGTCCGCGGCAAGGTGGCCGAAGTCACAGATGCGGCCCGCGGTCCGGAGGAAGAGGGCAAGCTGATCATCCAGGTGGAAGACACGCTCCTGGGCGAGCAGCGGCGCATCCCGGTGGACATGGTCATCCTGATGGGGGCCCTCGAGCCGCGGCATGACGCCCGCGAGATGGGCCTCAAGGTCGGGATTTCGTGCAGCATGGCCGGCTGGTACACCGAGCGGCATCCCAAGCTCGACCCGGTGGCTACCATGACCGACGGCGTGTTCGTCGCCGGCGCCTGCCAGGGCCCCAAGGACATCCCCGCCTCGGTGGCTCAGGGCGCGGCCGCCGCGGCCCGCATCGCCGGCATGATCACCAAGGGCACGGTGGAGA
>JAAXZI010000179.1 GCA_012719955.1 Phycisphaerae bacterium
CCAGGTGCCGGCCATCCCTGGCAAAACGGCACATGACGGGGCCTCCTGTTGGGCTTTTGGACACTCTAACATACGGGAGGCCCTATTTTTTCTGCAGTAAATTGTGAGACAGGCTGCACGGCTCAAGAGCCGTGGCACACATGCTGAAATCCTCAATGGGAAGCAGGGCTGGTGCCTTTCCAGTCCATGAGTTCGCGCTTGGGCCTGTGAGGCGGGCAGGATGCCCGCCCCGCGAGACGCATGCTGGCTCTCTTGGGGGGCGGGCATCTTGTCCGCCTGATTCTCCTGGAGACGGGTGTACTCGGACACTACAGCGCAAGGTCGTGGCGGCCGGGCCGGGTACGCGGCGAAAGCTGGGTGCCGGCCGTTTTGCCCGTGAGACGGCCGGTACGGAGCTTGGCCGCTACAGAAAATGACCCACTTTACGCTGTAGGGTGGAAGCAGCGCTAGCCAGCGTCGCCTTTCATCTGCCGGGCGCCGCGTGCGCTCAGGCCGCTGCCGTCCCTGGGGATGGAGCGCCACTCTCCCGCTTCGCTGCCGGATTGGAGGATGTGGAGGTCGGGCAGGTCCACGGAACCGACGGCGCTGTTAAGCACCGCGCCGCTGCCGCCGCCAGGGCCGGCCTTCTTGAGTTCGGCGGCGGCGGCCCGCGATTCGGCGATCCGCTCGCGGAAGGCCTTCCACCGGCGGGCGCCGAGGTTCTTGTAATCGCCCTTTTCGGCGAGGACGAAGTCGCTGTCGACGGCCATCACCTCGGTATAGCGAATGGAATAGTGCTTGCAGGCGGCCATGGCGGCCGCGTCGCCGGGCGTCACGCGGGCCAAGTAGGCGTTGGAGAGTTCACGGTCGCGGGCCAGAATCCCCTCCTGGGCCGCTTGCCACTCTTCGGAACTCATTGCCTCTACTTCAGCCACTCGCCTGGCATACTCCGCCGACAGCGGCAGATCGGCCCGCGCGTTTACGTACCAGTGGAAGGTACGCTGAAGCTTGCGGATGAACAGGTCAGTGGCCTCGTCGAACTTGAGACAGGACGCGCAGAAGTAGTTGTCCATCGCGTCCATCTTGCGGTAGTCGATCAGATTGCCGAGCTTGCAGATCTGGTAGCTCTTGGTGCCGGGGAAGGGGAAGAAGATCGCCCAGCGCATGCGCCCCGGCTTGATCCGGGCCATGAGCTCGATGGTTTCCTCCATCATGGCCCGCGTTTCGTAGGGCAGGCCAAACATGAGAAAAGCGGAGGTGTGCAGACCGTACTGATGGCAGAGGTCGAAGGCCTCGGCGATCTGGGCGTTGCTCATGTGCCGTTCGAGCACCTTCTTGCGCAACTCAAAGCTGCCGGCCTCCACACCGAACTTAAGGATCATGCACGGCGATTCGGAGAGGGCTTTGGCAATCGGCTCGCTGAAGCTCTGCACGTGGGCGTTGAGCACGAACGGCACATTCAGGCCCGAATCGGTGTAGGCCTTCGTGAAGTCGATGCAATACTGTTTGTTGAGCGTGAACAGATCGTCGTCAAAGATGAAGGTCTCGATGTAGGGATGGCGGGCCTTGAGCTCCTTCAGTTCACCGATCATCCGCTGGATGCTGTAATGCCGGAGGTAGCTTCGGCGACTGTGGCCGCCCTCTTCGAGGTAGCGGTCTGTGACCTCGTGATTAAAACAGTAGGTGCAGCGATACGGGCAACCGCGCGAGGTGAGCACGCTTTGCCAGCCGTTCTTGCGCCCAAGCATGTGCGGCAGGTCGAAGATCTCGTAGTCCTTGGGCGGGAGCTTGTCCAGTTCCGGGTACGGCCCGAGGGGATTGACCCGATAGCTGCCGTCCGGGCGACGGATACAGAAGTTTTTGACCTCCTGGTAGCCGGAGTCGCCGGCGGCGAGTTTGTCGATCAGTTCCGGGAAAGCCTCGTCGCACTCCCCTACACCGATGAAATCCCAGAAGCGGTCGGCCTTGACCTCCTCGGTGCACATGATGGTATGCACGCCGCCAATGGCCATGGGGATCTCGGGCAAGGCCTGCTTGATCAACCGGCCCAGGCGGAGGGCATACTTGTACTGCTGGGTCATCACGCTGAAAGCGATGAAGTCCGGACGCCAGGCGCGGACCTGCTCGACGATCTCGTCGTCGGAGGGCACATCGTAGAGGGCTTCATTGAGGTTAATCAGGCCGGTGACGTGGCCACGGGCCTTGAGGCAGCCGGAGAGGTCGGCGATGCCGTGGTTGAAGCCTTCTTCGGCATTGAGGTTGGGATATATGAAGAGGATCCGCATCAGTTTCCAGTTACCAGTTACTAGTTACCAGTCGAGGACGGCAACGGATTTTCGCCCCCCCTTCCCCAGCGATTTCGACCACCGCGCCTTGGGAGAAGCAGGGTCGGCCCGATGTCAACGCCCACTACCCTAACGACTGGAAGGGATGGCGTCAAGGATAATGGGACCGAGACGGTACGAATTAGTGCCGTTTCCAGTACACTGGTATCTCGGTGGATCAGGCGGGCAAGATGCCCACCCTCCGGAACAGCCGGCCGGCGTTGTTGGGGGGCGGGCATCCTGCCCGCCTCGCAGGCCGAAGCGCGAAACTCCTGGACAGGAAAGGGCTTTAGATCAGGGATGGACCTCCGGACGGCTGACCGGCGGACAAGTGGCAATGGAGGTCCGCCCACGCCACGCCCGATAAATCCGGCCCCCCACGGCCTACACCAGAGTTTGGAGAGGAATGAAACCTTGACGTAACAACCGTCTATGGCAGCTCCAAGGTCACCCCGTTGGTTATCCCGAAGACGATGGTCTTGTCGCCGCAGAGCGCGGCCTTCTTCATGGTGAAGGTGGCGACGGGGCGGGGCCGTCAGGGGGCGCATTGTCGGTACCGGTCTCATCGTCCGGCCCCGCCGGTGCATTCGAGGTGCAACCCAGCGCGGGCAGTCCGAGGACCAGTCCCCAAATACAGATCGGTCTCATGGGAGGGGGCTCCCTGTGGAGCGGTCAAGGACGTTCACGTATCGAGTTCGGACACAATTTCAACGCGATCTGAGCGAGCGCCGGGGGCTGAACACCAGCAGCGCCAGAGTGGCGATCAGCAGCATTCCCGCATTGGGCTCAGGCGTTAAGATCATGACGAAGCCAGTCTGGACGACGCTTCCCGTATCGAGCAATGAAGACCGGGTGTTATCCAGCGTGGCCGTGCTTTCGGCCCAAAGCCGGTAGGTGCCCGCCGCCAGCGTGCCGTGGGCAATCGCCAGAGGGCCGGCCAGGTCGAGAACCGGTTCCGCGACCCCTTCCCGGAAGAGTTGAAAGACAGCCGTCTCGTTGGGCCGGCCAACAGGATGCAGGTCAGCCCAGAGGTCGTAGTCATGAGGCTCGGCCAGGCTGAAGATCAGCTCGAAGAAAGTCCGGGCGGCTATGTGCATCCCACCGGCCAGGGTGGCCTGGGCGGAAATACCGGCCTGGTTCTCGAACTGGGCCACGGGGCTGTCCTGGGAGCTGGAAGGCGGCAGATCCAGACGGCCGCTCTGGCTGGCCTGCGCGTAACCACCGACCAGGTAATCCTGCCCATCGATGTCGATGAATTCGGTCCGACTTCCCATGACCGAAGCCGAATACTGTCGGGATACCGGAGAATCGGCTGAAGAGGCGAAGGAGAAGGCGATGGGCGAAGAGGCGTCGGCCCAGCCGCTGACCTCGATGCCGCTGCGAGCAGATTCCACCACAACTCCGGCCTGGACGGCCGCAGCACAGGCCAGATGAATCAGAATGACCAAAGGCCGAACAAGACGCCGAGATGCCATTGGAGGTTCCTGTCAGGAGCGTCAAGGATTGGGACTCACCGAGGGAAGTCCCATACATCCTGGGAATCGGCCGCTCGGGGAAGCGACTTGATTTGCGCGGTGGGCCGCTTCGGAGTCTGTCCCATAAAATGATCTTCCGCCAGCATGAGGGCTCATCATGGCGGTTCGAAAACGACAGGGGCAAGCCAGCGCTTCCAGGCTGCGGCGGCGCATCGCATCGGCAACCGGGAAGCGGACGCACTTTGCATGGGGCTAAGCCGGCGAATTGACCCTCCCCTCGATTGTGCTATCCTGATGTAGCAACAAAGCTTATCCCACTCAGCGCGACACCGGGCCGGCCAGACGCTCGGAGTGCGGAAGGGAGCAAGCATGAAAGTGAGACATTGAGCATGAAGCTGGGCTTTAGTTCGCAGGGTTGTCCGGATTGGGATCTCGACACGCTCATCGCCCAGGCGGCGGCAATGGGGTACCAGGGAATAGAGCTATACGGCCTGCAAGGTGAGCGGCACCTGCCGGCCGTACCGGCCTTGCGACAGGACCCGAAGGCGGTCGGATCGCGGTTTCGGGATGCGGGGGTCGAGCTGGTCTGCCTGGCCACCGGCAATACCTTTCATTGGCCGGATCGCAGAAGGCTTGAGGAGAACAAGCAGCAGGTTCGCGAGTTCATCGAATTGGCCGGCGAGTTGGGCTGCCGGTACGTCCGCGTACTGGCCGGCGAGTTGCCGCGACACGAGGACCGGACGACGACCCTGCTGCGGATCGCGGATGCCCTGCGCGAACTGGGCGGTATCGCGGCCGGGCATGGGACGACCATCCTCCTGGAAAATCACGGCGATTTCGCAGGCAGCCGGGATTTGTGGTTTGTCCTGGATATGGTCAGCCATCCGGCCGTCCGCGCCTGCTGGCATCCGTGCCACGCCCAGGTGGCCGGAGACCGGCCGAGCCTGGCCATTCCCCGCCTGGGGCGGCGGATCGCCCTGGCTCACATCGTGGACGGGCGATTCACCACGAACGGGGCCTTTGAGACCTACGTGCTGCCGGGGGAAGGCCAGGTGGACTTGGAGTTGACGCTTACCCTACTGCGCGGCGTCGGCTATGAGGGCTACCTGATCTTTGACTGGCCACGGCAGCGGGTGGCCTCATTGGCCGGACCGGAGCAGGCCCTCCCCGCCGCTCTTGCTCAGATGAAAGCACTGCTCGAAAAGCTGGAATCGGTCAAGGAACTCAGTGCCTACAAGGGCGACAAAAACGCCCCTCGCTATAGCAAGCCGTCGCCGACCTAATCCTGGTCTATAGTAAGCAGGCCAGAATCTGGAGATGGTTTGTGACGAAGGATCGTCGGACAAACGGCCTTATCCCATCGATTGTAATCGCGGCGGTATCACTGGGCGTCCTGGCCGGTGTGTGGCGCCTGACGTGGCCGGCAGCGCAGGGCGGTATTCTGCCGGCTCACGGCTTGGCGGGGCTGTGCCTGACCTGGTCGCTGCTGGGGTGGGCGTTGACCCGGCGGGCGCAAAAGCACTCCTCGATTCTTGAGAGTTCGCCGGCCGCCCAAGTCCCGCAGGTGGTACCGAATTCCCCCCCTGCTCAGCCTTTCCCTGCTGGAGATATCCAATCAAAGTCGGTGACTGACTTGCCCGGCTCAGATCAGGAAGACGGACAACTGGTCCCTTCTCCGGTGTCGCAGGACTGGATTGCGGTTCTGCGGATTGCCGCGGTGACGCTGGGGCTGGCGCTGGTCATTCCGATGCTGTACCAGGCAGTGGCGGAGACCATTCTGCGTTTACTGGGGATGTTCGAGATGGTGTTCGGCTACGGCCTGGGCGTAGGGCCCAAGCCAGGGTTTTATATCTGGCCCGGCGGCGCGGCGGACCTGGCCCTGCTGGCCAGCGCCATCCTGCTGGGCCGAGCCCAGAGCGGAGACCGCCGGCTGATCACCGTTCTGTTCTGGTTAGTTGTCTTTGCCGGCCTGTGGGTAACCCTGCAGGTTCCCCCCTTCCACGTGGAGGCGACGGAAGAGGGGGTAACTCGCGCGGTGGCCACGCGCTGGTCCGCGGTGTTCATGGTCTGGTCGGCGGCGGGGATCGGTCTTTTCACGCTTGCGGGTGGCTACATTGAGCATCGGCGGCGGCTGTTGGCCTGGCCACATGAGCTGTGGAAGCTGACTTCACCGCTGCCGGCGTGGCCGGGCTTCCGCTACAGCGCGGGCATGGTGGCCGTGGTCGTGCTGGTTCTGGGGTGCGTGCATGTCACGATCTGGTGGACGGCGCCGGCGGCCTTTATTGCCGGGGCGTCGATGCTGGCCCTGGCAAAACGGCGATGGGAGGAGAACCTCGCGGATGTCGGCCTGGCGCTTATCACGTTGGGCGTGGTTTCGCTGGTGACGGCCTGGCGACCGGACTCGTTCCCGGAGATTTTCAACCGGGTGTTGATCGGCTTGGGCATCATGATCGCGTTCTGGCACTGGCTGGCGGACGTGTGGACGCAGCAACTCGATCAAGGTCAGGCCTGGACCACCAGTGGACGACTGATCCGTACCGCCCGGCGGGTAGGCTTCCTCCTGGCGGCGACGGCGGTATTGGTCAGCATCAACCTGGCCGCCTGGCCCTTATTGCCGCACGCGGACGCGGACCACTCGACGTGGCGGTGGATGCTGGGATTGCTGGGGCACGCCCTGCTGCTGGTGGCCCTGGTGTTTGCCACGCTGCGGACGGATAAGCAGACGCTGGGCTGGATGACCCTGCTGGCCCTGGTGTCAACCATCGTGTTTGTGATGACCCGGATCCGGGGCACGCCGTTCGCATTGTGGTGGGCGGCGCATTGGCCGGTGACGCTGACCGGCCTGGCGGCGGCCGCGCTGGTGCTTGCCGATCTTATCCGGCGAACCCAACGATGGATGCCGTACTGGGAAGCGTTGTACCTGTCGGGGGTCCTGGTGCTGCCCACAATAGCGATCTGTGGGGTCGTGCTGGTCGAACAGTTGCTGCTGCCGCGCTGGATGCCGGCGGCGACATTCAGCGGTCTGGCGGGAGTGTATTTCCTGGCGGCATTTCTACCGGGGCCGCGCGGTTATGCCATCGCGGGGGCGATTTGTGCGGCGGTGGGAGTGTACATGATGTAGGCGGGAGGGTTGGGGAGACCGGGGAGCGGGATCGCCACAGGCGAGGCCGTGGGAAGGTGAAAAAGTGAGAAGGTGGAAAAGTGGGAAAGTGAGCAAGTGGGCAAGTGGGCAAATGGGCGAGTGGGAAGACGGGAAATCATCGTGCCGCTTCCAGTGAACCCGTTTCGTCCCACTTCCTGTGAACCCGTTTCGTGCCGCTTGCTCTGAACTCGTTTCGTGCCGTCGAGACGCCAACGGCCAGTCATTCGGTTGGGCAAGTCCTTCGGTTGGAGGCAGGCAACCCGCCCAGCCGTTACGGGCCGCTCGAAACTGCTGGACCGGAAAGGACCATAGAGCGAGAACGCGGTAAGTACAACCAGAAATGTAGACTCTGGAAAAATCCAGTGACACCCGGGAGCAATCATGCGCGCGATTGTGGAACGAGTTAATGAGGCCCATGTAACGGTAGACGATGCGGTAGTCGGCAAGATCGGGCGGGGATTCCTCGTCTATGTCGGGGTGGCCCGGGATGACACCGCAGAGGACGTGAAGTACATCCGTGAGAAGATTCTCGGACTGCGCATTTTCACCGATTCGGCGGGCAAGATGAACCTGAACGTCGGGGACGTGGGCGGCGAACTGCTGGTAATCAGTGCCTTTGCCCTCCAGGCGGATGCCCGGAAGGGACGTCGCCCCAGTTTCGACGGGGCGGCCGGCCCGGAACTGGCCCAAGCGCTGTACGAGCAACTGTGCGAAGAACTGGCCGGGGCCGGCCTGCCGGTGGCGAAGGGAGTGTTTCGAGCACATATGCACGTGAGCGCGGTCAACGACGGGCCGATCTGTATTCTGCTGGATTCGAAACGGGTGTTCTGATCTGATACAGATCCCAAATGAATCTTGTGCGTTGGGTGCCCCGCCTCTTCACAACGTATTGCATCTACGCCACAAGTTGTTGTTTTCGTGCGGTTCGCGCGGCGTTGATGATGATCTTCATCTGTACCCAGGTGGCCACTCGGTGGGGTCGACGAACCCAGGCGGGCAAGGGC
>JAAXZI010000180.1 GCA_012719955.1 Phycisphaerae bacterium
AACTCCGGCCCCGCCGGCCCTCGCCACCGGCCCGTCACGCCCAACACCGTCAGCAACCCCAGGCACCCCGCGGCGCTGACGCCACCCGTCCGGAACCTGCCCGGCTCAAAGCGGAACTCCACCTCGTGGCGGCCGGCCGGCACGGATACACCGCGAAACACGCCATTCGTCCGATACACTTCCGCCGGCGCGCCGTCAATGTATGCCTTCCAACCAGGATAGTGAACATCCAGGAGCACGAGCAGCGCGCGCCGCGCGGTTGAGGTCTCGATGCACACCCGCGAAAACTGATAACGCGTGATCCGGGCCGTGCCCTTCTCGCCGTCGGCAGAATCCACCAGCTTTTCGGCAACCTCCGGCGGCGCCTCAACAGTGGCCGCCGTGAATACATTCACCGCGCCGCTCTTGATTTCGTGGATCGCCTCATCGAGAGAACCCACCGGCCGAACGGAAGAGACCAGAAACGCCCGCGGCAACTCCCGCTCCGGCCGGACGCGGTACAGCTTTACGTTGGCCTCTACAGGCACCGGCTGCCAGTCGGGGTGGTCCAGCGTTCGTCCTGTCAGCAGGTAACGGATGTTCAGCAAAGGCAGCAGCGGCGAATCGAGTGAGGCCGGCCGTTCGATGGTCATCACGATGTTGAACTTCACCAGGTGCTGATGCTCGATGGCTTCCAGGAATCGCACATAGTCGGTGAGGATGATCGAATCGTACCCGCCAAAATCCTGAAGGCCATAAATCGAGGGCAGATTCGCGTACAGAAACTTCTCCGGCCCGTAGCGCCCGATGCGGAACAGGCCGGGGTCCGACGCCATGTGCTCAATGGCCGGCGTCCTTTGTTCGAGAATGGCCGGGTCCGCATGGGTGTAGAAGCCGAAAGACGCCTGCCCCAGATCCAGGGCCATCAGCGTCAGCGCCGCCAGGGAGATCCAGCGGGCCGTCTGTGCCGGCCAGGGTTTCCACCAGCCCAGGGCGATGCAGATCGCCGCCGCGAGGGCGAACAGCGCAAAGCGAAAACCGTTCAACCAAATGAAGCCGGCCAGATCGCCCGGGCTTTTGAACGCGGCCCCGACCCTGCCCTGGGCCTCGACCAGCCGTCCGGCCCAGTCCAGCAGCGGCCCCGGGTAGAACAACAGCACAACCACCGCCGTGGCCACCGCCAGGCAGCCAAAGAGGGCCAAGCCCACTATCGTCCGGCCGGCTCGCCCCACCGGGCGTCCCAGCCGGTCGTACCAATACTGCCCCCCCATGCCCGCCAGGAACGCGCCCGCGAACAGGACCAGATACATCCAGCGGAACGGCGTACGCACCTGCTCCGCCCCCGGCACCACATGGAAAAACAGCTTGTATGCCGGCGTCACCAGGGCAAAAGCCAGGGCCAGCCCCAGCAAGAACCATGCATAAACGAACCCGCGATAACGTCCGGCCAATCCCAGCAGCAGGAAACCCAGCGGCAGCAGGCCGAAATAGAAACCTGCCTCTACATAGTTCTTCGGACCGAAATAAACCGGGGCAGCCTCGTGCCACTGCCGCTCCGGCAGGCTGAAATTTACATGCTCGGCTGGATTGCCCAGCGCATCCGGACTGACCAACGTCAGCAGATCAACCGGGGCCAGCGCGCTGGCCTTCACCGTATTGAAGTCGCCGCGCCCGGAGCGAACGTTGCGATCCATCACCTCAAAGAAGGGCAACAGTTGCGGGGCGGCCAGCAGCGCGGCCAGCACGGGCGTGACCCCCACCTTCAGCAGAAACAACCCCGCCTTCCGAGCCCGCCCATCTCCGGTTCCCTGCGTCCCTGCGTCCTGCCGCCCCGCTGTCCCCGCATCCTCTGGTTCCCCGGCCACCTGGTCTTCTGGTCGCCTCAACAGTCTCGCGACCCGGAATAACGTGAACACCCCGCAGGCCACATAGGCGTAAAAGGCAATCTCGAAGAAACCGGCCAGAATCGGCAGGACAAACAGAAAAGCCCCCACGAGGAGTCCGCGCGTCCAACGGGCCAACGGGGCGGGCTCGGCCATCCAGTCGATCCACAGCAGCATCAGCGGCAGCCAGATCGCCGATCCCAGCAGCATCGGCCACAGCAACCGCGTGGTCAGGAACCCGCCCATGGCGAAGGCTATCCCACCGACCGCGGCCCCGAACCCGCCAATGCCCATCCGCCGGCAAAACAGATACGTGAACAGCCCGCCCAGGAACAGATGAACCCAGGTGAAAACCACGTAAGCCTGCGGCAACGGGACGGTCCAGAAAATGGCATTCAGCGGATAAAAGGTGGACGCCTGCCCCGTCGTGTAGAGCGGATGGCCGCAGAACGTATAGGGGTTCCACAAAGGCAACTCCCCCGCCGCCAGAGCCCGGCGCTGGAACAGTTGCCACGTGTAGTTCTCACAAATCATGTCGCCAATGAGGCCGTTGCGCACCGGCTCGTCGTCCAGGGGCACGTTGGGCGGGCTGTGGCTCAGGATGTCCAGGGGCAGCAAGACCTTCCCGCCGAAAATCGACGGCCAAAGCCAGACCGTCAGCGTCAGCGCCAGGAACAGCGCAAAGATTCGCCAACTCCATCCGGTTTGCGGAGGGCAGGATGCGGTGCTTCCAATTGATAACTTGTCCATCGATCTAACAGCGGCTGGCGGATTGCGGCTCCATTATCACATTAGCTTACGGAAGGTACTTGTGGACTCCAAGTCAGGTGCAGCTTGACTCCTTGCACAAAACGGCCAATGCTGTGAGCGTCGAGATTCGGTGCTGCACGGGTTCGTCGCGGCCATAGGCCCTTCAGGGCCGCCGGATCTCTTTCTTTATGCGCCTCGCTCGCGTTTCGCATCACTCTCCGGCTCGGCTGCCGGAGCGAACCCGCGTACGGGACGTCCAGCCTCGCGTGTGCCATCCTGCCAAACGGAACAATCCTCCTGCCCTGCAGCGCAAAGTGGGCCATTTTCTGTAGCGGCCGGGCTCCGTACCGGCCGCCTTGCCCGTAAAACGGCCGGCACCCACCTTTCGCCGGGTACCCGGCCCGGCTGCTACGATCTTGTGCTGCAGTGTCCTATTCTTCCCGGACGGCGAACAAGGGTACCCGCAGAATGCTGTCCTAACCAGTGCCCACTGCGCTCTTGACCAGGAGGGATTGCCCGCTACTCACCGATTACCGTAATCATGATCTCCCGCCGTCGCGGCTTGATGTCGCATTCGAGGTGGAAGATCTGCTGCCAGGTCCCCAGCACCAGCCGGCCCTCGTGGACGGGCACCGTCAGGTCGGGACCGAGCCAGGTGGCCTGCAGGTGCGAGTGGGCGTTCCCGTCGTGCCAGGTCTGTTCGTGGCCGTAAGTCCGGCCGGGGGGGATAAGCTTGTCCAGAATCTCGGGCAGGTCTTGCTCCAGGCCGGGCTCGAATTCGATCGTGCCGACCGCGCCGGTGCTCCCGACGTTGAATATGTGGACGAGGCCGTTCCTCACCCCGGATGTCTGCACGATATCGGCGACCTCGCTCGTGAGGTCGTGCATCTGACCGTGCCGGTCGGTGTGGAGGGTAATCCGAGCCTGGTGGACCATAGTTAAAGCTCCTTCATCGGCCTGCCATGATATCAGGGGCACCTCTCTGCTCCACCCCGGCGGCGCAGGGACCGGAGATGCCGCAGTGAGATGGACAAGGGAGTCCGATCTCGGACCAGTCGCACCCGAGAAAGCAAGTCCTTAATCCACAGCCCTTTATGTGCCGTACAGCCTCGCGGTCAGGTTGGGTAAACCCGTCAAACAGGATTCTGAGGAACTACTCGGCACCTTGCCCGTCTGCTCACGAGCCGTGCAATCCGCCGCCCGGTGAAGGTTAAGGGCAAGGCACGCCGGCCACCCGCAATCCGCGACGGCCTCGACCGGCACGTTTTAGGCCACTTCCAACCCGGCAGGCTCAAGAGGTTACTTTGGCTGCCCAGCAAATTACGACGATCATCCGTCATTAAATCCTGCAGCACAAATTGGGCCATTCTCTGTGTGGCGGCGGGTTCCGTACCGGCCGTTTTGCCCGTAAAACGGCCGGTACCCACAGCTTTCGCCGGGTACCCGGCCCGGCCGCTACGACCTTGCGCTGCAGTGTTAAAGCAGTGAAAGGCCTCTGCCGGGTATCTCCGTTCATCCGAGGACGGGGGGCGACTCGTGGGGATCCCAGGGCCGGCCCATTACCCACCCCTGGCCAGCAGCGGGGCTTTACTCCGGCTGACTTTGTTCCGTCCCCTCACGGGGCATCCAGAGATGCTATGAAATTCCCCAAATGCCAACTGCTGGGCTGTTGACAGGACAAGCTCAGCCGTTAGAGTGTAGGCGGCTTCCCGCCCGCGCTCTCGACGCGAGCGTGCGGGTTTTCCGGCGGCACGGTGCGGTCCGTCGGTCCGCCAGCAGTCTACACAACAAAGGAGTCCAGACGTGTTCACGGACGCGCAGCACTGGGGTTGCCAAAACGGCTACCGCGGCGTTTCGATCCTCGTGGCTTCCCTCGCCTCGGTGGCAATAGCCGGGCTTGGCTGTTGTTGCGGGCCGGATCATACCACCTGGGATACGTGCAATTATCGCTGGAAGGAGCGGGGCTTTGCCAATCAGTGCAAGACCCAGATCCTGTTCCGGGCCCCGCCGGGCGCCAGCGTAACGGTGGTAGACCCGGTTCGTACCCATCAGATTGCCGCCGACCCTGCTTTCGGCTCCCGCCTGGAACATACTCCCGACGAAGAGAGCATCTTTAATCTGGCTCCCGGCCGGTATGACTTCAAATACACCGGCATCGAAGGCATGCCCGGCGTGAGCGTCTATGGCGAGCTGGAAGTCAAGTTCGCCAACAGCAGAATGGCCCGCAAGTTCCAGCGGCTGGCCTTCGTGCCCATCGCCCTGCCTTCCGAGTACTACCGGCACGTGGAGGTTGTGGGCGACGAGTTGTACCCCTACCGCGGCGAGGCCTACCGGACGGCCATTGATGAAAATGACATCACCCGCCTGCGTCTCGGCGACGTGGTCGAGAAGGTCTTCGTCGTGGCCGACCTGAAGGCGGCGGAACAGCGGCGACTGCGGCTCGAACGGGAGATCGCCGTCACCGAACGCGAGCTGGAGTACGCGGACGCCAAGTTCCGAAGCGCCTACCTCGACTTCCGCGTTGACGTGGACGACGACTGCGAATGCCCGCTGTTCGGCAGCAAGAGCAAGGATTTCATCAAGTGGCAGGAGCGTCAGGTCAAGCTCCAGCAGAAGCTGGATTGCCTGGAGCGCCGGCTGCGCCAGACCCAGGCCCTGCTCAGAGCCCACACGATCTGCGTTCGGGACGGCCTGCTGCTGGTCGCCACCTGCGAGTTGCTCGACAGCTTCCAGGACCCTGAAGACGGCGCCGAGTGCATCGGCGAAGTCCTCGTGGTCATGCGGCTGGGTGGACGTCACAAACACTGGGGCGAGCCCGGCCGCGAATTGGCCGGCTATCAGCCCGCGGAATAACCTCGAAATCAGCAAAGTGGGCGCGTTGAAAGGATGAATGCGAGGGGTTGAAAAGGGGGCAAGTTCATTTTGTGCGAAGCACCCCAATGGTCGTTCCGGCAAAATGAACCTGTCCCCTTTTCGCCCGTGGAGGATCACAGGATGGTATTCTCAAGCAGGCGTGCGGCAGGGCTGGCCTTGACGGGGATTCTGATGGTGGCGATTGGCGCGGGTTGTTCGGCCCACAGCCCGCTGGCCGACCGGACATGCGACCTTCCGGTCCCCCTTCCCAGCGGCTTCTACCCCCTCAAGGGTCATTACGACCTGGCCAATGACGACGACAACTACAACGGCTGGCCGCGTTACATCGTCAGCGAAAAAGACAACATGATCATGGTCTACGTGCCGACCCAGACCATCCGCATGGGCGGCGGCGTCGGCCCTGACGCGGTGCCGGAACGCACCGTGGTGGTCAACCATTTCTACATGGACCTGCACGAGGTCACCAACCTCCAGTTCGCCAAGTACTGGAAGAACGGCAAGCGTTGCGGCGGCTGCCCGCTCATGAAAGCCTGCGGAAAGCCCTGCCCCTGCTGCGCAAAGACGTGCGAATACAAGGTCTCCAGCTACGAGCATCACAGCTATCCCCGCGGGAAGTGCTGCTGCCTGACGGATGCTTTTAAGGCCTACTGGGTCCCCTGCGTCAATGACGACCACCCGGTGCGAAACGTCAACTGGTGGGAGGCCTGGGCCTACAGCCGCTGGAGCGGGAAGGTCCTGCCGACCGAGGCCCAGTGGGAAGCCGCGGCCCGCGGCAGCGACGCCCGGCGTTATCCCTGGGGCAATGAGGAACAGCTCGAAACCACCCGCTACGTCGCCAACGTGGCCACCACCCGGGCAAACTACGACGGCTACGAGTACACCGCCCCGGTGCTCAGCTTCGCTTCCGGCGTGAGCCCCTTCGGCATCTACAACATGTCCGGCAATGTCTGGGAGTGGACGGCTGACTGGTACGACCTGGCCCGCTACGCCTGGCCGAGCGACGAAGATCCGCCGGCACCGCTGGCTCGCGGCCCCAAGCGATTCGGTGATGCCAACTACCCGAACCCCGGCCCGAAGGACATTCGCGAGGCCCGCGTGGGACCGGTCCGCGGCGATCAGCGTTCCATCCGCGGCGGCTCCTTCGCCAACCCGATCGAGCAGGCCCAGGTGACCTCCCGCGACAGCCTCCACCCGTGGGTCCACCAGAACAACGTGGGCTTCCGGACCATCCTGCCGCTGCCGCCGGAAGGCTGCGGGCCGGCCCCGGAGGGTGAGGTTCTCCTCGAGTCCCTCTCGGCCCGCTGATTTCAGTTGTAAAACCACGGAAAACGGGAACGAACGCCAAAGAGCCGCGGCCCCGCAAGGTCGCGGCTCTTTGTATTGGTTCCCCTCGGTGCAGAATTCAATCCACCTCAATCGTCGTTCGAGTTACTGAAGGGAGCCACATGCTTGGCTGGCAAGCAGCCACAGGCGCTAGTGCTCTTGCACCCTCAGCTTCGCCTGCTCGTCAACGAACCTCACCGATTCGGGCTTCAAGCAGGTCCACAGATCATTCCTCCGTCTCCCCAATAATGGAAGCCTCGCGAGCAACACCCAATAGCCGGCCAGCCAGTCTGCCAGGTCTGAGGACCCGGCCTGTAGCCTGGCATCACCAGCAGGCTGGGGGGACGTTCGCTCCGGCGAAGCAGGTCTTGAACACGGCCAAATCGGCCGCATCCACGTCGGTGTCGGAGTCGAGGAGGGCGTCTGCGCAGTTTGGATCTGTC
This sequence comes from Phycisphaerae bacterium, assembly GCA_012719955.1. Classification (GTDB taxonomy): domain Bacteria; phylum Planctomycetota; class Phycisphaerae; order UBA1845; family PWPN01; genus JAAXZI01. The sequence continues at coordinate 7,253 of JAAXZI010000180.1, forward strand.
TGAGGATAACCCTGTCCGGTCAGGCAGACCTGGAAGTGCCCGAAGTCCTCCAGGTCTACGTCTCCGTCATGGTCGAAATCACCCGGGATGAACCGGCCAACCGCAATGGGGCGAGTGACGGGGCACGGGCCATCGACCGACGTGAGGGTCAGCGAGACGCTGTAAGTCCCCCACTTCGTATAAGTGTGCACCGGGTTCTGCTCGGCAGAGGTCTCGCCGTCGCCAAAGTTCCAGTGCCAGGCGGTCACGCCAGGCAAACCCGTTGTATCGAAGAAGCTGACTTCAAATGGGGGTTCCAACGGGAGCGGGCTCGTGGCGAAGTCGGCCGGTGAGGCCGCCGGTTTGCTGACCTGCACGGGCGCGGAGACGTTGCCCATGTGATCGAGCGCGAAGGCCGCATAGTAGTAGCTTCTGGAGCAGTCCAGGCCGGTGTGGAGGAAGCTGTCCGTTGAACCCGGAGCGGCCGGGCGCTCGCAGAGCAGATCGCCATCGGTGATAGCGGACGGCGGCGCGTCCGTGCGATAGCGGATCACCGTCCTGGCAAAGTCCGAATCCTGGGGATTGGTCCAGGACAGGATTGCCTCGCCGGGTGTGCGGGTTACCTGGAATGCGCTCGCGGGCGCGGGGCCGGTGAAGTCGCTGCGGTAGCGATAGTTGAACCGGCGGTTGGGGGCGCTGTCGCCGCTGATCGCGAACTGAATGATGTCAACGGGATTTTGAGGGTTATCGGCCCAGTGGAAGTCGAAGTTCGCCTCGGTGGAGCCGGCCATGCCGATGTCCGACCGCGGCACCCGGATCTCCATTTTGTTGCCGGACACTCGATAGTTGATGGAGCTCACGGTAGTCCAGTTGTGGCCGCCCGTGTTGCGTTTCAGCGTCGTCGTGGTACTGCTCGTGGCGGGGCTGTTGATCAGGTAGTCGTAGCCCTCCCAGCCGGTGGCCTTGTCCATGTCGGCATCGATGTAGAGCAGCATCCAGTTCGAGCCAGTGTAGGAGGTGATGGCGGCGGCGGTCTCGGCGTAGAAGTAGACGTAGGTGCTGTCGCGGGCGACCTTCAGAACCTTGAAGTCGTTCCGCCCGGTGGTGTTGACGTACTGGCCGGCGGCGCCCCAGCCGGGATGGTTGCGGGCGAAGGTGTCCCCCACGGTATCGCGGAACTCAGGGGTGACATCGCTCCAGTCGCTGAAGTCGCCGTCGATGGTGATGGTCTTGGCCGGGCCGGGGACCTCCAGCGGACGCACGCCCTTGTAGCGGCGGATGTTGGCGACCATCTGGTAGTAATAGTTGTCGGTGTGGCCACCCTTCATCGGCTCGATGTCGCGGCTGTATTCCTGGTTGTAGGCGTCTACGAAGTACGTCTCCCCCGCCGGCAGCTTGCGGCCCAGGAAGTTCATTTGGCCGTCGCTGACGAAACGCTGAGCAACCCATTCGTTCCAGCCGGTGATGAAGATGAACTTCGGGTCAACCTCGAGGGCGCGGCGCCATTGTTCGGCGAAACAGAGGCCCTCGGCGGTTTTCCAATCTGCCTGGGCCGGCTGGGCATGATCGTGGAAGCTCCGGCCGATGTTGCTGGTGGGGTGCTGGGCGACGCAGACGGGGACTTGTTCGGGCACGCCGGGATCGTGCCAGCCGTAGGCCTGGGGGTAATGGTCCAGCCACGGCCATTTGTCGCGACCGTCGCCGAACCAGCCGGTGCTCCAGGCCCACGACTCGCGGAAGGTAAAGAAGCTCTTGATCGGCTCGGAGAGGCCCGCGGAACTGGCCATCATGAGCGGCTTGCCCAGCCAGCGGAACCACAGGTCTGGATAGAGGTTCTTAGAGTAGAACTCGTTATAGAGCTGCGTGACGACCGCGTCGGCGGACGTGTGGGCCAGGAAAGCGATCTGCGGCGTGGCTCCCCCGCTCTTGCGAATGGAGTCGTAGATGCTGCACAGTCTCATGTAGACCGACGTGTAGGTGTACCCATTGGTGACGTCAAAAATGATGACGTCCACGCCGGCGTCGGCCAGCATGGAGCAGTGTTTTCGGATCACGTACTCGTCATCGGAGAAGTAGTATCCCAGCTCCGGCTCGTGCCAGTGGTGGAACGCGTAGAGCGGCCCCCACTGGGGGCTGGCGGGATTGGCTTCAAGGATCTTGGTGATGTCGTAAGGCCCGCCTGTGCTGTGCTGGCCCAGCCAGAGGAAATAGAAGATGCCGACGGTGCGGTCGGAGCGAGGCACCCCGCATTCGTCGTGGCCGGGGAGCTTGCGGCCCAAGGCGTCGGTGGCAACCCAGGTGTCGGATTTAAGGTCCCAGGTCTGGGCGTGGAGGAGCCCAGGGCAGACGACAAGTACGGCCCAAATGGGGCACAGTGGAAACAGGGACTTCTTGAGCATCACAGACCAACAGCTTACAGCTTGAGCAACTCCGCATCGCGACGACTTCTGTCATGATACGGAATTCCGTCGGCGGATTCCACATGGCTTGTGGCAGAAGGCGGGCAAGGGGTGCGTGACAACCTCGGCGGAGGCGGAGGAGCACGAATTCTGAGCCCGAAGCGCAAGCGAGGGCCGGCAAAGCCCGCTCAACAGTCCCTCGCTGGCGCTTCGAGCTCGATCGGCCGCTCGGGCTCAACCGGCTGTCGTCGTTCCTGTCATGGACCCAGACGCCGGTACCATGCAAAGGGCGGGCAAGATGCCCGCCCACTGTACATCCAAGATGCAATCCTTCCAGAAGGCGGGCAGGATGCCCGCCCCCCGATACTACCGCTGGACGCGGGCCGAGCCGCCCTTGGCGAAGGCTTCGACCTCTTCCAGCCGGGCCATGGTGACGTCGCCGGGGAAGGTCGTCAGCAGCGCGCCGTGGGCCCAGCCCAGACGCAAGGCCTCTTCGGGCTTCCGGCCGGCGATCAGGCCGTAGATGAGACCGGCCGCGAAGCCGTCGCCGCCCCCGATGCGATCAAGCACGTCGAGCTGGCACGTGGGGCTCACGTACCGCTGGCCGTCCAGCCACAGCACGGCCGCCCAGTCATGCCGGTTGGTCGAGTGCACCTCACGCAACGTCGTGGCCACCATCTTGATGTTCGGGAACTGCTCCACGACCCGCTCGATCATCTGGAAGAACGTCTCCGGATCGAGCTTGGACTGGGCCTTGACCGTGACCTCGGGGCCTTTGATGCCCAGGCCCTTCTGGAGATCCTCCTCGTTACCCACGAGGGCGTCCACGTTGCTGACGATCTGTCGCAGCGTCTGCTGGGCCTTCTGCTCGCCGCCCATGGATGCCCACAGCTTGACCCGGTAATTCAGGTCGAACGAGTTGATCGTGCCGGCCTTTTTCGCCGCCTGCATGGCTTCGACGATCACCTGCGAGGTGGTCTCGGACAGAGCCGCGAAGATGCCGCCGGAGTGGAACCAGCGAACGCCCTTCGCGAAGATCTCATCCCAGGGGAAATCGCCGGGTTTGAGCAGTGCACCGGCTTCGTTGGACCGGTTATAGAACACCACCGGCGGGCGCACGCCGCACCCGCGGTCGCTGTAGACCGTGGCGAAGTTGGGGCCGCGCACGCCGTCGTGTTTGAACATTTTGTAGAACGGCCTCACGCCCATCTCGCGCACGCGGGCCTGGATCAACTCGCCGATCGGATAATCCACCATGGCCGTCGCGATGCCGGTCCGCAGGCCGAAGCAGTCGGAAAGATTTGCGGCCACATTGTATTCGCCGCCGGAAACGTGAATCTCGGCCGAGCGGGCCTTACGGAATGGAATCACTCCCGGGTCCAGCCGGTGAACGAGGGCGCCTAAGGAGAGAAAATCCAGCTCGCACGGGGTCTGTTTGATGTTCAAGCCTGCCATGACGTACTCCAGAATGATTATGCCAAAGGCAAAGAGATAAGCCGGGGGAGTCCTGATGTCAATGCCCAACGGATGTCAGTGACCAATGACCAGGCACCAATGACCAATGACCAGAGAGCAACGTCACCCTTTGGGCTCATTCGCCGTTGGGGCGTTATTCAAGCTTCCGCCAATCAGAAATCGCGAAAGGCAAACAGACGTGCACCGGTGGCCTGAATGTCCAATGTCTAATGACCAATGTCTAAAGGATGACGGAATTCCCAACGACTGATGACGAAGGAGAACGCCCCACGTTTAGACATTGGCCATTCAGTCATTGGGGCTTCTTTAGACATTGGGATTTGGACATTGGTCATTCTCGCTATGTCCACCCGCTCTCCGAATCCGCCGGCAGCAGTTCAGGCAGATCGTCGTCCAGACCGACCGGCGGCACGCCCAGGGCGCGCAGGCCGGCAGGATTCTTCGCGTAGCGATAGGCCGTTGCAGGGGTGATCTTGCGCGAGCAGGCCAGGTGGGCAAGGCTCTCGTCGAAGGGACGCATGCCGGCGCTCTTGCCGGTCTGGATCAGCGAGTCGATGGTCTCGATCTTGTTCAGGCGAATGGCCGCGCGAACCGCGTCATTGGCGAAGAGCACCTCCAGGGCCAGCACGCGGCGCTCCTCCGGGTTGATGTTGGGCAGCAGCCGCTGGCTGATCACATAACGCAGCGACAGCGAAAGCTGGCCGCGAACGTCCTGGTGCTGGTCCACGGGGAAGACGTCGATCAGCCGGGTGATGGCGCCCTTGGCGTCCTGGGTATGCAGGGTAGACATCACCAGATGCCCGGTCTCGGCGGCGCTGATGGCCATCTGGGCGGTCTCGCGGTCGCGAATCTCACCGCAGAGGATCACGTCGGGGTCCTGCCGGAGAGCGTACTTGAGGCCCTCGGCGAAGCTGTCCACGTCGAGGCCTACCTCGCGTTGTGTAATCATCGAATGACTGCACGGCTCGAAGATGTACTCGATGGGCTCTTCGATGGTGATAATCCGGCGATGCCCCGCGCGGTTGATGAGCTGCACGAGCCCGGCCAGCGTGGTGGTCTTGCCCGAACCGGTCACGCCGGTGATAAGCACCAGCCCGGAGGGCAGCGCCGCGATCCGCCGGGCAAGCTGGGCCGGCACGCCCATCCAGTCGAAGGAGGGGATGGCGGCCGGTATAAAGCGGAAACACGCCCCAAGGGCCCCCTGGTTGTGGAACACGTTGACGCGAAACCGAGCCGCCCCATCAGCCACCGGCAGTGCGTACGCGAAGTCGAAGTCCTTGCGGGACTCGCGGTCCTTCCTGAGATGGGCCGGGCACACGGCATCGATCAGGGCGGCCGTCATATTCCCATCGAGCGGTGCGTCACCCGCAGGCGTCAGCCGGCCATGGATGCGCAGCACGGCAGGATAACCGGCCACCAGGTGCAGGTCGGATGCCCCCAGCTCAATCCCACGGCGCAGCAGCGCCAGCAGAGTATTATCGGGCGACGTGGCAGAGGGTTGGTTCATGTCAAGTTAATACCAGCGCCAAAGCGAAGGGTTGCGAAAGAAGGCCTAATGTCTGAAGAAGCCCCAACGACGAAAGCCCTAATGACCAGCAGAGAACCGCCGTTGCAGGCACCTTAGTCATCAGGGCATGAGACATTCTTCAGACATTCAGTCATCAGACATTCACGACGGGCACCTACGCCACCAGCTCATACACGACCAACAGCCCGATTCCCACCAGGTACATGCCAACCACAATGGTGACCCAACTCACCAGCGCGGCCCAGGGAATATCGCGGACCCGTTCGCACTTGGTGGTCTTGTAGACCACGCTGACCGCCAGGCATAACGGCAGGAGCATCAGCATCTGCTGCCATCGGGCCAGGGAAGCCGGTTGCAGGAACAGAGCCAGCATGTCGCTCATGAGCCACCTGCTTTCGGAGCCCGTGGCGGGGCGGGACTGGTCGCCGGCACGGTGGGGTGCTCCGCCCGTACCAGCACGTCAAAGATGATCAGGATGTTCAGCATCCCGCAAATCGCGGTGTAGACGACGGAGATCTCTTCCTCCCGGCCATAGGCGATCCGGGTCGTCTCCAGACCCGGCGGCGGGCTGGGTATGTTATGGCTGATGGCCAGGGTGGCCAGCGTGTGCCCTCCCGCGCAGATCTGGCCCAGAAACCACAACCACCGCTGCTCGGGATTGACCGTGTTCTTCACGCCGCCGATGGCCACGCCCGTCCAGAAAGTGAGCGTGATGACGACGATCAAGATGATCCCGCGAACCCGCTCGCCGATGAACAGGTGCCCCGCGCCGGGCAGCAACCAGGATAGAAACCCGGCAACAGGCCCGCGGATCGAAGGGGGAAGTGTGGCTGCTGGAGATTTCATCAGCTCATTCTCTCTAAAGTGGGGGCTGCATGCCACATGCCCCGGCCTGGCTGCACTTGCAACATGCTGACGGCAGGGCCGGCGGCGGTGGCCCGGGCTTCAGGCTCGCCTGGTGCGCGGCAAACACACTCAGCCGTTTCTGCACTTTCCCGCTCTTGCAGTGCGGGCACACAACCGCCGCTTCCGCCTCCGCCGACTGAACCAACTCTTCAAAAGCGTGATCGCATGCGCTGCACTGATATTCGTAAATGGGCATCCCATGCCTCCTCAATCCATGATTGAGCGGTGAAGTATAGATTTCATTCGCGCCCAACGCAAGGCAAACCAGGGGTGGCCGGCGCCGGCAGGTTCTTCGGCCGGAGGTATACCAAGGACGACAGAATCGCCCTGTCGGCTGCAGATGATGTTTTTTGAGTGCGCCGGACAAGCCGGACAACTTGGCCCCCTGCCGGGGATCGAGGCGATGCCGGGTTGCAGGGCCGCGTCTCTCGATCCGATCGCCTGCCGAAGCGAACCACGATCAGCGCCGCCGGCGGCGGGCCGGCTTGAACCGGGCTGCCAGCGTCTTGGGCCTGGCGGGCGTCGCGGTCGCAGGAGCGGCCGTGACCGGCGCAGGCGCTGCGCCGGCCTCGCAGGTCGAGAAGCCACGTCCGTAGAAGTCCCCTGGCGGCGGCCGGGACACGAACCCCTCGATCCGCTCCTGGGGTATTTCTTTGTTGATGAGCTGCTCGACGGCGGTAAGCTGCGCCCCCTGCTCGCGCGTCACCAGACTGATGGCTTTTCCGAACGACCCCATCCGGGCGGTCCGCCCAATACGGTGGACATACACGTGCGGGTCGTCCGGCATGTCATAGTTGATAATGTGACTGATGCCCTGCACGTCGATCCCGCGAGCCGCCAGGTCGGTCGCGATCAGCAGCTTGATGTGGTGCTTGCGAAACTTGTCCATGACGCGTTCGCGCTTGGCCTGCACCAGATCGCCGTGGATCTCCCTGGCGCTGACCCCATCCGCATGGAGTCTTTTGGCCAGCTTACGGGCGCCGTGCTTGGTATTGCAGAAGATGATCGCCAGCCGGGGATCTTCCTTCTCGAGTATGAGGGTGAGCAGCCGGTACTTGTCCCACGGGTCCACGGTCATGTAGACCTGCGTGACCTCTTCAACGGTCAGCTCATCGCGCGACACGTTGACCTCGAGCGGATCATTCATGTACTGCGCGGCCAGGTGCTTGATCTCATCATCGAGCGTCGCGGAGACGAAGATGGTCTGATGCGGGGTCTTGACGTAGGAGAGGATGTAACGGATGTCATCCCGGAAGCCGATGTCCAGCATCCGATCCACCTCATCCAGCACCACGAACCGGATTTCATCGAACGACAGCGCTCCCCGGCCCATGAGATCCATCACCCGCCCGGGCGTGCCCACGCAGATGTGCGGACGGCGGCCCAGCAGATGCAACTGATGTTTGATCTTCTGACCGCCATAGATGGGGACGATGCGAATCTCATCGGCGTCGCACATCCGCCGAAGTTCAGCAGCGACCTGCACGGCCAGTTCGCGCGTCGGTACGAGGATCAGCGCTTGCAGCCGTTTCTCCAGCTCTATGCTCTGAAGAATGGGCAGACCAAAGGCGGCCGTCTTGCCCGTCCCTGTACGGGCCTGCCCCATCACATCACGTCCCTGAAGGATGAGGGGGATGAGTTGCCGCTGAATCTCGCTGGGTTCAACAAAACCGATTTTCTGCAAGGCCCGCAGGCGGGGAAGATCCACGCCCAGTTCCGCAAAAGCAGCGGGCAAATTACGTTGTCTGTGCATCGAGTTGCCAATTCATAAAGGTACAGCACGTACGACTGACGGCCCGGCCGGTCCGTCGCATTCCAAACCGACTCGTAAATGTCGAATTCTAGCGTGCTTGTAAGCGCTACGCCAGAGGCGAATGAACAATCCTGCCGATGCGAGGCGGACCCGCCCCTGGAGCACGCCTGACGGGCGCTGCAACCGGGTCAGCAGCGGCCGGCCCTCTTGACCAGAACCCCGTCGCGCCGATACTGTCCAGCCGTGCTGAGCTTTCCGATTACTGCCGAAGTTCGAGCGGATGCCATCCGGGCGAACATTTGCGCCATCCGCCGCCGGTTGCCGTCCGGCATGCCGATCTGCGCGGCCGTCAAGGCCAGCGCTTATGGACACGGCATCGAACATGTGCTCCCCGTCCTGGCCGGGGTCGGAGTGGAGCGAATCGCCGTCGCAAATCTTCCGGAAGCCCTGCAGGCACGGGAACTTGGGTGGAACAAGCCGATCCTTTGCCTGGGCTCGGTCCTGGCCGCCGAGAGCGAGCGCGAGCGGATCGAACGCGCCCGGGCGGTGCTCGCCAGCGGCCTGAATTGCACCGTGACCACCCAGGAGGAGGCCCGGCTCTTGTCGGCCGAGGCCATCCGGAGCGGACATCCGGCCCACGTTGAGGTGAAAGTCGATACCGGCATGGGCCGAACCGGCGTGCGCGTCGGTGAGGCACAGGAGCTGATCGCCAGCGTCGCCGCCCTGCCGGGTATCATCCTCGAAGGCGTCTACACCCATTTCGCCACCGCAGACGAAAGCGATCCCGCCTTTACGCGGACACAGATCGAGCGTTTTACTGCACTCCAAAACGCGCTCAGGCGAAAAGAGGTACCCGTCCAGACCTACCATTCCGCCAACTCGGCGGCGGTTTTTCGTCACCCAGAAGCCCATCTGGATATGGTCCGGCCGGGACTGGCGGTCTACGGCTACTGGGGCGGGCCTGAGGGAGAACGGCCGGACGACCTCGTGCCGGCCATGCGGGTGGTGGGCAGGTTGATGGTCGTTCGGCGTCTGCCGGCCAATCATGCCGTTGGATATGGCTGCACCTTTCGCACTACCCGCGAAAGCCTCATCGGCGTGGTACCGCTCGGGTACGCGGATGGCTACCGGCGGTCGCTGAGCAACCAAGCGGTGATGACGCTGGAGGCCGTTCGGGGGCAGCCCCGCCGGACGGTCCCGGTGGTCGGGCGGATCAGCATGGATCAGACCACGGTGGATCTCACGGATGCCGGCGACGTGCGGGCAGGCGATCGCATCGTGATCATTGATGACGATCCGGCCGCTCCCAACAGCGTGGAGGCCCTGGCCGGAAAGCTGGGAACTATCCCCTACGAGATCACTTGCCTGCTGGGCCAGCGCGTCCGGCGGGTGTTGATTTAAGGAAGAGATCTGACGGAAGGAAGCGGGGACCCGTCCGGCCGTTGCAGGCGGAGCAATACTCCACCACCGCAAGTGTCAGCAGCCTTGTGTCACCGCCCTTCGCTCTGTTGAGGTCAGTTCCGGAGTAGACAGGATGAAGAAGCTGGAGTCGAACCGGATTCATCAGATGGATTGCGTGAAGGGCCTTGCCCACCTGCCCCCCGGCAGCGTGGACCTGGCTTTCGCCGATCCGCCGTTCAATATCGGCTACCAGTACGATGTCTACGACGACCGGCAGGATGAAGAGAAGTACCTCGACTGGTGCCGACAATGGATGCGGGGGGTCGTGGACGCGCTCAAGCCCACCGGCACGTTCTGGCTGGCCATCGGAGACGAGTACGCGGCGGAACTCAAGCTGATCGCGCAGAAGGAGCTGGGGCTTATCTGCCGGAACTGGGTCATCTGGTATTACACCTTCGGCGTGCACTGCAAGCAGAAATTCAGCCGCAGTCACGCCCACCTGTTCTACTTCGTGAAGGATCGCAAGCAGTTCACGTTCAATGACGAGGCCGTGCGCGTGCCGTCCGCCCGCCAGCTTGTCTACGCCGACACCAGAGCCGACCCCAAGGGCCGCCTGCCCGATGACACCTGGATTTTGCGTCCTCAGGATCTTCCCGACGGCTTCAGGTCCGACGGCGACACCTGGTACTTCCCGCGCGTCTGCGGCACATTCAAGGAGCGTGTCGGCGGGCATGGCTGCCAGATGCCCGAACGGCTGCTGGGGCGGATCATCCGTGCGTGCTCGAACGAGGGTGACCTGGTGCTGGATCCATTTGGAGGCACCGGCACGACGTTGGTCGTCGCCAAGAAGCTTCGCCGGCAATACATCGGCTTTGAGCTCTCGCCGGAGTACACCAAGAAAATCGAAGGCCGCCTGCACGCCGCCAAAGAAGGCGACCCGCTCGACGGCGTCGAGGATCCGCTCACCAGCGTGCCGCCCACAAAGAACGGCCCCGTCCGTAAGAACCGGCGCACGCCCGCGTCAGATGAAGCATCCCCACTGTTCCCGGCCGAAGCGGATTAGGGACGTTGGCAGTACGCTGATTTCGTGCCCAATGAGGCGGGCAGGATGCCCGCCCTCCGACTTAGGCGGGCAAGATGCCCGCCCTCCGAAGGCGACGGCCACAGAGACACGGAGTCTCCCACCACAGCGCACACAGAGGTCACAGAGAATAGTGATTGAAATGAGAGTTGACGGACGGAGCGGACGATCATAAAGTAAGTGTCAGTTGTTCGTAGTTCTTCTTGATGAACAAGAAAGGAGGCCGACCATGCAGCCGATTGCAGCTCTATCTCACAGCCGGTCGTTGAGCCTCCGGTCTGTCCCCGCCTGAACCAGTCTTCAGCCGGCACAATCCTTCCGCGAGGCTCTGGTGTTTAGTTCTTGAAATTCCGCGCGCTGCGCGCAGAGTTCCCCTGCGCGCATTGTGAGATACCATGAGCATCAATCGGAAACCTCGAAAAACCGAGCGCCCACTCTGCGCTCAGCTTCACGAAGACGATGGCATCGATCCCAAAGAGTACTTCCGCGCGTCGCCGCATCGGCGCGACGACCGCAAGACACGTCAACTCTGCAAGCAGGTGTATCGGACCTTGAGTTGCCTGCTCGCCGGTCAGTTCGGCGACCCTGTGTTACAGGATCTGAGCGTTCAGGCAGTCGAGCCGGCGCCGGACGCTTCAAGGCTGCTGGTAACTGTCCGGCTCACGACGCTGCGAGGACAGGTCAGTCCGGAGCACGTCCTGGCCAGCCTGGCGCGTGTCCGCGGCGCGTTGCGCTGCGAAGTCGCGGCGTCTGTTCGCCGTCGCAAGGCGCCAGAACTGGTCTACCGGCTTGCCGGGCCGGTGGAAGTGACGCCATGACGGAATCCTCCCGGCACCCGACACCGCTTCACGCCTGGCTCTGTGAGCCCCTGCCGCCCGACGTGCGCAAGGCGCTCGCGCGCATTCAGGCCACCGAGGACGTATGTCACGTTGCCGTCATGCCGGACGTGCATCTGGCCCACGACGTGTGCATCGGAACGGTGGTGGCCACTCGACGGCTCATCTTCCCGCAAGCGGTGGGCAGCGACATCGGCTGTGGCATGGCGGTCATCGCATTCGACTGCCCGGCCGAGCTTCTGGCCGGCGAGGACGCGGCCGGGCGGCTCATGGTCGGGCTGCACGAGACGGTGCCGGCCATTCGACAGGGCCGAGGCCGAATCCCGGAGCACCTGCCGGAGCCGCTTCAAGCTGCGCATCTCAGCGAGCCGCGCCTCGAAAAACTCAAGAGCCGCGACGCCCGCGTGCAGTTGGCCACCCTCGGCAGGGGCAACCATTTCCTGGAATTCCAGGCCGATGAGACCGGCCGCCTGTGGCTGATGGTCCACACCGGCTCGCGGGCGGTTGGGCAGATGATCACGCAGCATCATCTCTCGAAAACCCAGGCGGCTTCGACTGGCTTGCGTTATCTGGATACGGAGACTGCCGGCGGCCGGGCCTATCTCTCGGACGTTCAGTGGGCTTCGGACTACGCAAGTTGGAACCGCCGCCTGCTCATGGCTGCAGCGGTCGATCTGATGCGCAGGTTATTTGCTGTCGAACCGGTCGAGTCGTCGGCTTATGAATGCAGCCACAACCATGTCCGCCTGGAGAAGCATCTCGGAGAAGATCTGTGGGTGCATCGCAAGGGAGCCATTTCGGCTTCGGGCGGGGCACCCGGGATCATACCCGGCTCCATGGGCACCGCCAGCTATCACGTGGAAGGCCGGGGTTGCCCCGAATCACTGCGCTCCAGTTCGCACGGCGCCGGACGGGCCATGAGCCGCGAAGAGGCCCGACGACGCATCTCCGTCAAAGAAGTGCAACGGCAGATGCAGGGCGTCTGGTTCGACCACCACCGAGCCGAAGAACTGCGGGAAGAGGCCCCCGGCGCCTACAAGGATGTTGACAGGGTTATGCGCGCCCAGCGGAACCTGACCCGCATCATTCGGCGGCTCCGGCCGGTACTGTGCTACAAGGTTACATGACTTCCCGTGCAACATTTGCAGATTTTCATGCATTTTTCACACTCGGCCTCGGAATGTGCTAAAACAATGCAACAATAGCACCCGAGGCGTGCGTGGCGTTTCGTGTTTTCGGATGTTTTGTGATTGCCCCACGCCCAGTGATTGCTTCCAAGGAGATTGCCATGATGTTCAGCCAAGTTATTGTCGACGCCCTCAATGACCAGATCAACATGGAGTTGCGGTCGTCGTATGCCTATCTGGCCATGTCCGCCTATTGCGAGCGGATGCATTTCCGCGGCTGCGCCCGGTGGCTGCGCCTGCAAAGCGATGAGGAATACGGCCACGCGATGAAGCTCTTCGATCTCCTGCGCGACCGCGGATGCAAGATCGTTCTGAAGGCCCTGCCTGAGCCGCCGATGGATTTCGCCTCGATTTCGGACGTCTTCGAGCAGGCCCTTCAGCATGAGATCGCGGTCAGCGAGAAGATCAACGCCATCTACGAGCTGGCGTTTCGCGAGAAAGCCTATGCGGCCGCTCCCCAGCTCGAGTGGTTCCTCACCGAGCAAATCGAGGAGGAAAAAACTGCCCGCGATATTGTCGCCAAGTTGAACATGATCAAGAACGACCCGGCCGCCCTGCTGGACATGGACCGCGAACTCGGTTCGCGCACGCCGGGCGAAGATTGAACCTTATCGGATCAACCGGAGAGGTTTCAGCCTGACAATGGCTGAAGGGCCAACGCAGCTCCTCCCCGCGGGAGCTGCGTGCTTTTTTACCTCCGCCCGCCATCCACGCCGCCCGGGATCTCACTTGAATCGCCCCATAAAAACCGACATCCGCCTTCGGCGGCCACGCTCTTACCGGCCACAGCCGGGCGCGCGTTCCCCACCCATTGCTTCTCATTCGGTCGCTCCACCTCCGGGCGTTCGTCAAGTCCTTATTGACACTGACCGATTACACCCACAGATCGATGCATTTCGCATGCCGATCTCACTACCGGCAGAGTCGCCGGAAACCAGCGAGTCAGGGGAAACGGCCGCACTTCGGCGCAGGAGTACGTTCAATGAAGCGTCTGGCATACACACTTGTGGAAGTCCTCATCGTTGTGATTGTGCTCGGTATTCTGGCCGCGATTGTGGTCCCTCAGTTCAGCAATGCCTCCGAGGAATCAAACCTCTCCTCGCTCAAGACCAACCTGCAGATCATTCGCGGCCAGCTTCAGCTTTACAAGATTCAGCATAACGAGACCTGGCCCAGCGCGGATAAGTTCGTCGACCAGATGACCAAGAACACCAAGATCGACGGCTCCATCGGTCTGGCGGCCGACGGCTTTCATCTCGGGCCCTATCTCCAGACGATTCCGAATAATCCTTACACCGGCACGAATACAGTCGGCAAAGGCGCGGTGGGCACCAGCGCCTGGTACTACGACGAGACCACCGGCGAATTCAAGGCCAATGACAGCGCGGAGCACGCCATCTACTGAATGCCCGCCCCTGAGGGCGGATACGCGGCGGCCCTTGGGCGGTGCCTGGCCGGCCTGGTCCTCACCGCAACGACCTGAGCCGACCGGCTTGTGACCGACTCAACGCAGGCCGCAGGGCAGAAACTGACCGGAATAGACTTGGCTTGGCAGGCCGCTGAGGGGGGGCGGCCTGTCGAGCCTTTTGTGTGAATTTGGAAACCAGGAGTCGCACATGAACCCAGGCCATTCACCCACGGATAAATCCATGGATATGCGCTGGCTTCGCTGGAGTCTGGCTGCCATAGCCTTCCTCCTGGCAGTGATCGCGGTGGAATTATCGGTCCTCACCGGTCCCCACGGGCCGCAAGCCTTCGCCCAGATCCCCGACAGCGGCGCCCAGCTTCAGCAACTCATTGAAAGCCAGAAGCAAATCAACCGCGCCCTCGAGCAAATCCTCGACCATCTCCGCACGGGCGAGATTAAGGCCCGGGTAATCGACACCGATAAGGACAAAAGGAACCCGCTCCCTGCGCCCCGGCCGGCGAATAGTGCGCCCAGGCCGCGGTTGCCGCGGGGCCAATGAGGACGATCGTGTCGAGACGACTATTAAAGCCAGGCGGAGTGTAACGTGAGCCGGTCTTTTTCCTGGGTGCGACGCCCCCTACAGCCAATCGGGCTCGATCTGGGCAGACGATTCGTGCGCATGGTCCAGGTGGCGCGCCACAAGGGGCAGATCACCGTCACGGCCGCCGCCCAGCACGAGATCGCGCCGGGCGCCTACACCTCCGCCGAACTGGAAGAGATCCACGTCCAGGCGGTTCGCACCCTGCTGGCGGGCGGACAGTTCGCCGGCCGTGAGGCGGTCATTGCCCTTCCGTGGGAGCAACTGCAACTGCGCACCGTCCGCATTCCGCCCATGCCCGAGTCGGATATGGCCGACGCCGTCCGCTTCGAAGCCACCGACCGCTTCGGCCTTGATCCGGAGAAAGCCGAGGTCCGGTTCCTCCCCGCCGGCGACGTCCGCCAGGGCAATGAGCTTCGCCAGGAGGTCATCGTACTGGGTGCGGAACGGTCGATCATCGACGGTTACATCAACCTGCTGGCCAGGATGGGCCTGCGTCCCGCGGCCATCGATGCCGCGCCGTGCGCCCTGTTCCGTGGATTCGAGCGTTTTCTTCGCCGCAAGGAGGACCAGGGTGACGCCAACGTCTTCATCGATATGGGCTATCTCGGCACACGCGTGGCCATCTCCCGTGGGTCCGAACTGATCTTCGTGAAATCCATTCCGATCGGCGGGCAGCGTTTTGACGAACTGGTCGCCGAATCGCTGTCGCTCTCGCCCCATGAAGCCGTGCAGATCCGCCGCCGGCTGCGCAACCACCACGTGGCTGCCGCGACCGGCCAGGCAAACGGAGAGGGGCTGGAGAGCCTGATGGACGAGAATGTCCGCCGAATCGCCCTCGATGCCATTCGACCGGCGATCGAACAACTCAGCAAGGAAATCTCGCTCTGCGTGCGATATTGTTCGGTGACCTTCCGGGGCCCCCGCGCCGACGCCATCACCGTGGTGGGCGGCGAGGCGCCCAACGCCGACATCCTCCAGATGCTTTCCGATCAGGTGAACATCCCCTTTCACACCGGCAAGCCGATGCGAAACATCGCCTATGAGATCGAGTCGGACGGCGCCGATCGGCGTGCCGGACAACCTGAATGGGCCACCGCTCTCGGACTGGCTCTCAAGCCCGTCTCAACCTGGGACTCTGCCAGGCCCCGCGGAACCCTTGCGGAGGTGGGCGCATGAAAGAACTCGATTTCCTGCCACGGGCTTATCGCAATGCCATCGTCCGGCGCATGCACACCAGGCGAAATGTCCTGCTGACTGCCGGGTTGGTACTGGCCATGGCCGGCCTGCATTACCTGAACGCGACCCGCATCCAGTCGGCCGAGGCGTCGCTCAACCAACTGCAAAACGGCCAGTGCGGCTGGCAATCGGTACGAGCCCAGATGGCCGCGCTGCAAGCTGAAAAACTTCGCGCCCGGCGGCAACTGGATCTCATCAACCGCCTGGAAGATGCGGCCCCGCTGGACGCCGCGATCGGCGAAATCGCCGGCTTGCTCTCTGAATCCATGGCCATGCGTGGCCTCTTTGTGGAGACCGTAGAGTCAACGCCCGAACCGGCTCCGGCCGCGGTCCAGCCTGCGCCGACCGGACAGGCTGCATTGCCACCTGTCACCCGGGCGCGCATGACCGGCCTCGCGACCAACGACGTGGAAGTGGGCATCTTTCTGGGCAAGCTGAGCTCCTGCCCGCTCTTTTCGGACGTGAGCCTGAGTTTCTCCCGCGAGTGGCGCGGCGCCGGCCGGCGCATGCGCGAATTTGAGGTGAAATTCACCATCCGTCCCGTGGAGGCCACACGATGAATGAACGCACGGCTCCACGCTGGGAACCGCATTCGCTGATCTGGGCGGCCGCTATTCTGGCCGGCAGCGCCGCATTCTTCCTCATCGTGGCCCGGCCGCAGACCGCCCGGGCCCGCGAGCTGAGGCAGACCATTCAGAACCAGCAGGTCGAGCTCGCCGCCCGCTTCCATTCGCTCAAGGAAATCGCCCGGATCGAGAAGGAAGTCGAAAGCCTGACCGCTCAAACCGCCCACTTCGAGCGGCGTATTCCCCGCGAGCCCATGCTTGGCGGCTTCCTCGAAGAACTGGCCCGCATGGCCCAGCAACAGGCCCTGCAATCGGAGGCCATTCAGCCCGGTGAGCCGGTCCGCTGCGGCGAGGTCTTCGCCCTGCCCATCGCTCTCAAGGTGCGCGGGCCATTCGCAAAGGTCCACGCCCTGCTGCGAAACATCGAGCAGATCCCGCGGTTGACGCGCATCGACCGCTTCATCAGCGTCGCCGACGAAGAGCACCCGGGTAACGTGATAGTGGAGCTGGATCTGAAGGTCTTTTACCAGGCGATCGAGCAAGGAGGCCAATCGGGATGAACACCGGCAGGCCACCCATCCGGGTCGTCCTGAAAGCCCATCTTGCGGCCAGTCCCCGCAAGACGGGCTTACTGGTGTTTTTGTTTGTCGTCATGGTGGTCGTGTACGCAAGATGGATGATGAAGGAAATGGGCCCCGAGCCGGCCGTCGCCACTGTGGCTTCCCCCATGGCCGGCCTGCATGTGGATTTCCTGCTCCAGAGCACCATCACCGGGCCAACGCCCATGGCCTGGATTGATGGGCGTTGCGTTCGCCCGGGAGACGAGATTGATGGTTTTCGACTCGAATGTGTGGAACCGGGCCGTGTGGTTCTGCATGGCTACGGCATGGAACGGGTACTGACAATGGATGAACGACTTTCCCAGAGACGGTGACGACCGACCGGCCATCCGGCTCACCACCGGAAGGGCTGATCGTTTGACGTGTGAGGAGTGCTGCTTATGACAGCCGGACGACGAGTGACACAATGGACTCCCATCAGCCTTGTGCTGATGGCCCTTGCGGTCGGCTGGCCCGCGAGCCCGTCCCTGCACGCTGCCGGACCGCAGTCCGACTGGGATTCCATTCAGGCCCGCGTGCTGGAGGTCCTGACCAGCGGCGCCGCCGGCCGGGATGAGATCACCCCTCCTGAAGAGGAGATCGAATCCCCCGCCAGCCAGCCCGCTGCCGCTCCGGAACACGAGGTCGGCGAGACGCCGGCTGAAGAAGAAATGCTGGTACCCCCGGACATTCACGTCAGCCCGGGCGGACGCGTCGAGATGCACGTTCGCAACCTCGATCTGGCCAGCGTGCTGCAGATGCTCTCCATGCAGAGCCGCCGTAACATCGTGACCAGCAAGAAGGTCACCGGCACCGTAACCGCCAACCTGTATAACGTCACCTTCGCCGAGGCCCTGACCGCCATCCTGGCCAGCAACGGGGCCGGCTGGCGGGAGCGCGGCAACTTCATCTATGTATACAGCCAGGAGGAGCTGAACGCCCTCGAAGCGGCCGAGAGACCGGCCATCACGCGCACCTTCCGGCTGCACTACATGCGTGCCAAGGATGCCGAGGCCATGATCAAGCCCCTGCTCAGCAAGGACGGCAAGATCGCCCTTTCCGCCGAGGCGGAGATCGGACTGGCCACCAGTAAGGAGAAAGCCGGCGGCGACAGCATGACCCAGGAAGATCTCCTCGTGGTGACCGACTACCCGGACCACATGGAGCAGATCGCCCGGCTTATCGCCGAAATCGATGTCCGCCCCCGGCAGGTCCTCATCGAGGCCACCATCCTGCGGGCCCTGCTCAACGAAGACAATGCCCTGGGCATCGATTTCAACCTGGTTCACGGCGTGGACTTCAGATCCATGGCCGCCGTGTCCAATGCCGGCACGGACATCAGCCTGGGCACCGTGGCCGGGGCCCAGATTGACGATACCACGCTGGCGCTCAATACCGACTTCCGCAGCCAGGTGCCCAAGGGCGGCTTCACCTTCGGCCTGATCAAGAACGACATCGGGATGTTCATCCGGGCCCTGGAACAGGTCACCGACACGACCGTGCTGGCCAACCCCAAGGTCCTGGCCCTTAACAAGCAGCGCGGCGAGGTGATCATCGGCCGGCGCGACGGCTACCTGACCACCACCGTCACCCAGACGGCCGCCATCCAGAACGTCGAATTCCTCGAAACAGGTACCCGGCTCATCTTCCGCCCCTTCATCGGGGACGACGGCTATATCCGCATGGAAGTCCACCCCGAGGACAGCACCGGCGGCGTGACCGCAGCCAACCTGCCTTTCGAGCAGACCACCGAGGTCACCACCAACATCCTGGTGCGCGACGGCCACACCGTCCTGATCGGCGGCCTCTTCCGGGAGGTAACCACCTCCGCGAAGGGGCAATTGCCTGTGGTGGGCAACATCCCCGTGGCCGGGGCCCTCTTCCGCAACACGCGCGACACCACCCAGCGCGAGGAAATCATCATCCTGCTCACCGTTCACCTGATCAAGGACGACCAGGCCCTCTGCGAAGCCAGCAAGGACCTGGTCCAGGACGTCGAACGCTATCGCGTGGGCATGCGGCAGGGCCTGCAGTGGTTCGGACGCGAACGGCTCGCCCAGGCCCATTATCGCTGGGCCCTGGAGCATCTCAGCAAAGGACGCCTGAGCCGTGCCTTGTGGGACCTCGACATCGCCATCAACAACAACCCCACCTTCCTTGCCGCGATCAAGCTCAAGGAAGACCTGCTCTGCAAGCGCGAGTGGGATGAGGACAATTCCGCCATCCGCAACTTTGTGGAACGGCAGATCGCCCGGGAGCAGGGTCGCGGGACGCCGCAATTCGGGCGCCCCGAGCCGGCCCTCATTTTCCCCGAGTTGAAGGGACCCAACGGCTTCGACGAAACCACCGATTCGCCGGTCCCGTTGGAGCCTTCAGACTCACCCGGCCAGCCGGATGTTTCCGGGCATGACCCTGTTGGTCCCCCGGCCCCCGCCCGCACGTTGAACGCGCCTGCAAACGGAGACCTGCAATGACGCTCACGAAGCTGCCTGTCGGCGAGAGACCACTCTCTCGCCCGCCTCTCAGGGAACACCCCGGCCATGGCGCCGCCCGGGTCTCCGGAAGCAACCGGCGGCACACCTGCCACCCTGCCGGACGCGCCCTGCTGCTCCTGACCCTGGCCGGCGGCATTGCCTGCGCTTCCTGCTCCGAACTGCAAACCGAGCAGAAGACGGCCAGACAACAGGCCAAGCAGCAATGGAATGACGTGCGCGGCAAGATCAAATACCAGATCGCCGCCGAGAGTTTTTCGCGCGGCCAGTTGGACGTCGCCCAGCAGCAACTCGACGAAGTCCTGGCCATCGCCCCCAATCTGCCCGAGGCCGGCGTTCTCCAGGCCCGGATCCTGCTCGAGCGTGGCGAGGTCGCCTCCGCCCGGACCGCCCTGCAGTCAGCCATCATGAACGGGGCCAACGGACCCGAAACCGATTATCTCACGGGCGTGATTGCCCAGCGCTACGGCCAGTTCGATGACGCGCTGCTCGCCTATCGCCGCGCCGCCGAGCGCGACCCGCGCAACGCCCACTACGTCGCCGCCGTAGCCGAAACGCTGGTAGCCCTGGATGCCCCAGCCGAGGCCCTGGCCCTGATCGAGAGCCGCTGGACCGACTTCGAGCACAACGCCACCCTCCGCGGCACCGCCGGACAGATTTACCTGCTCCTGGGCCAATATGAAAAAGCCGCCGACGCCTACCGCGATGCCGTGCGCATCGCTCCCGAGGACAAAACGTTCAAGGCCCAGCTCGGCCTCGCGCTCTCGCTGGCCGGCAGGAACACCGAAACCATTGCGGTTCTGGAGCCGCTGTGCGCCGAAGGGGCCCGCTCCGGAGAAACGCCCGGCTACCTCCTGACCGCCCTGGGCCGCGCGTACCTGGAGACAGACCGCTGCGATGAAGCCAAGAGCACGCTGCGCACCGCCACCCAGGTCTCGCCGGAGAGCCTTTCGGCGTGGAGCTGGCTGGCCCGCGCCGCCCTGACCTGCGGAGATCTGGGCACCGCCTACGAGGCTGCCCTCAAGGCCGCCGAACTGGGCAAGGGAGCGCCCGAGCCGCTGATCCTGCTGGGCTACATCTGCATTCGCCAGGGAAATGGCCCCGCCGCCGTACGGGCCCTCGAAGAGGCCCTGGAAAAGCAGCCCGGCGACGCCATGACCCTCTACCTGCTTTCCCAGGCCCGCCGGACGAAGGCCCCGAAGGCACTTGCCCCGGCAGGCTCCGCAAGGTCGGAGGCGAGAGGATGAGGAGGACCCAGAGAATGCCGAATGACGAATTCCGAATGTCGAATCAAACCCGAAACCCGAACGACGAAACTTCGGGCTGCCGCTCGGTTTCGTCATTCGAGTTTCGCCATTCGTCATTCCTTCGTCATTCCGGCGTCGTCATTCGCCATTCGGAGGTGAGCTCCCCGTGACCACGCTGAGCGACAAGCTCAGTCTTCTCTGGCCGCGTGCCAAGGCCGCGCCAACCGAACCGGCGGCGACGCTCTTTTCGCTGAGACGAATGACGTCGCTGACGCTCGGTCTGCTCGTGGTCGTGGTGGCCGTTGCGCTTTACGGCATCTACACCGTCGTTTATTCGGCCCCCCTGCGGATTCAGTACATCGCCTGGTCCGCCGCCGGGTGCCTGGTGATCCTGTCCATCCTGATGCTGCTGCTGGGCCGCTACATGACGGCCCGTTCGCTGCGCCACGTGGAATCGCAACTGCGCCATCTGGCCCGCAGCGAGGAGCTCGAACCAATCCACGGACGGGTGCCCGGCGAACTACAACGGGTGATCAGCGCTCTGGGTGATTACGTCGCCCACGTGCACCGCAAGATGGACAACCTGCGCCTGCAGAAGAAAGAACTCGACATCCAGATGCGCGTGGCCGACGCCGAGCGCCGCCACAGCGAAGCCATCATCTTCAGCATCTCCGATGCCGTGCTGGTGGCCGATTCGTTCGGGGAACTGGTGCTGGCCAATACCGCCGCCGAACGGCTGTTCAGCTTCCGTCTGACCGAGTGGCGTCACCGCCCCATCGAGCGGGTGCTTAACGACGCGGCGCTGTCCGACCTGCTGCGCGAGGCCCGCACCGCCGGCGGCCATGGCGTCCGCCGCCAGGTCGAATATACCGCGCTCCGCGGCGGCCGAACCCAGACTTACAATATCACGCTTTCCACCGTGCTCGATTCGCAGGGCCAGACCCGCGGCGTCGTGGCCGTCTTCCATGACATCACCCGCGAACGCGAGATGGCCCGGATGAAAACCGACTTTGTGTCGGCCGTCTCCCACGAGCTGAAAACCCCGCTTTCCAGCATCAAGGCCTACATGGAGATGCTCCTGGACGGCGAGGCCAAAGACGACGCGATGCGCGAAGATTTCTACAAGATCATCGCGTCCGAAACCGACCGCCTGCAACGCCTCATCACCAAGATCCTCGACATTTCGCGGATCGAGGCCGGCGTCATGGAGGTTCGCAAGGGCTCCGTGCAGTTGAACGCCGTGGTTCAGCAGGTGCATGACGTCATGCTCCCCCAGGCGACATCCAAGAACATTGAACTGACCTGCGAGGCCGCCGAGGCCCTGCCCACGGTGTGGGCCGACCGCGACCTCGTCTATCAGGCGGTGCTCAACGTGGTCAGCAACGCAATTAAATACACCGAGGCCGGAGGTCGCGTGCGGATTCGAACCAGCGCCGACCTTGAGGGCGGGCACCTGGCGGTGGCCGTCATGGACAACGGCATGGGCATCCGCTCCGAGGACCTGCCCCGGCTGTTCGAGAAATTCTTCCGCTGCCGGAATACCGAACACGTGGCCAAGGGCACCGGCCTGGGCCTCAACCTGGTCAAGCACATTATGGAAACCGTGCATCACGGAGAAATCGTCGTTACCAGCGAATATGGAGTCGGGACCACCATGGTCCTCCGGTTCCCGCTGACCAAAGGCTGAAAAACGAATCGGCGCACGGGCCTCTCGCCCGTGTGAGGGGCGGACGTCTCGCCCGCCGCTGCCTTAAGGGCCACGTGGCCCATGCTCAGGAGTGACGTACATGACATCCAAAACCGTGCTGATCGCGGACGATGAGACGCACATCCTCAACGTCCTGGCCATGAAACTCAACAACGGCGGCTTCAATGTGCTGCAGGCCGAGGACGGCGCCGAAGCATTCCGCCTGGCCCGTTCCGAATTACCGGACCTTATCATCACGGACTACCAGATGCCCCGCATGAGCGGCTTGGAGCTGTCCAGCCGGCTCAACTCCGACCCGGCCACCAGCGCGATCCCCGTGGTCCTGCTGACTGCCCGCGGCTTCTCCATTGCTGAAACGCAAACTATCTCCCCAAACATCCGATGCATAATGAGTAAGCCGTTCAGCCCCAGGGAGATCCTGGCTCGGACGCAGGAACTCCTGGTCGGAGACATTGAGTCCGTGGGGGCAACGGCCTGAGTGCTATATGACAGCGCGCGAGGGTGGGACCGCTAACCGCACGCTGGGGGTACCACGGTTCTAGGGCCGTGGGTTGCAACTGTGTGTCACGGCACTGGAGCCGTGCCGGAACAACTCGGACGTTCCACACTGCTCAAAAGAAGTGGCACACAACACACAGGTGGTAGCGGGGGTTTCAGAACCGGATCGCGCGGGGTCATATCGTTGTACGAAGGGGGGCCGTCCCATTAACACAGCCCTTTTCACACCGTCACACGTGCTTACGCCTGTTTTCCCGGAATGGACCACGGCGTGGTCGCACCTTGGACTATGGCTCTCACTATGGGACCAGGACGGCGTTCAGGCCGCCTCCGGCGGCGCCGGCCTTCCCTTCTGGGATAGTCTCCTGCGCCACTCAGTCCGCTTCCGGGAACGACTCGGTGAGCTGGCCCGCCAGACGCGCGAGTCCGATCTGATCGTGACCAACCTCGATAGCACCGGCGGGATCATGGTGGCCGTGGTCCCCCTCGTCCACCGTCAGCGGTTCTACGGGGCGGTTCTGGCCTGCGGATTCAACTCCGAGTTTTTGGACGAAGAAGCTTTCGCGCGCTTCTGCAGCCAGCACCAGCTCGATCGCCTCGTCTTCGCCAAGCTCTCCGACGGCCTGCCCATCATCGAACCGGGCCAGTTCAAAGCCCTCGGGCGCATCCTCTGTTACCAGATGCAGTCGCTGCACGGCCAGGCCCTGCAGGATTCCGACATTGACCAGTTGACCGCCAATCTGGCCCAAACCTACGAAGAACTGAATCTCATTTATCGAATCAGCGCCGGCATGAACGCCCTGGCCGGGCCGGTCAGCCACCTCGAACAGGTCTGCCGGGAACTCGTCGGCGCAACGCCCATGGAAAGCGTCGTCGCCATTCTGGAACCCAACGGCATCACCGGCGACCGCCCCACCGTTATCCGGGCCGGCCCCGTGGCCGCCTCGGACGAAGAGCTTTTCAAGCTGTGCAACCAGATTCGGGGCAACGGCGTTCCCGCCGGGGCCGCCCACGTGATTAACCACGTGCGGCAGAATACGCAATTCGCCTGGGCCTCCGCCTGGCTGCGGCAACTGGGGTTTTATGACCTGGCCCGAAAGGACAAGGTCTTCGGCGCCCTGCTGGCCATCAATCGCACGGATGGACAGGATTTCGGCTCCTGTGAAATCCAGCTTTTCAGCACCATCGCCGAACGCAGCGCCTCGTTCCTTGAAACGCTCCGGCTCTATGACGACCTGGAGCACATGTTCCTGGGCATGCTGCACGCCCTGGTCAACAGCATCGACGCCAAGGACCCCTACACCTGCGGCCATTCCCAGCGCGTCGCCTGGCTGAGCCGGTATATCGCCGAACTCGCCGGGCTGTCCGAAGCCAAATGCCGGCGTGTGTACCTGGCCGGGCTGCTGCATGACATCGGCAAGATCGGAGTCCCCGAAACCGTTCTGCGCAAGACCGGGCGGCTCACCAACCAGGAATACGAGGAAATCAAACGTCATCCGGCCATCGGCGCCCGCATTCTGCGCAACGTCCACGAGGTCGAGGACATCATCCCCGGCGTGCTGCATCACCATGAGCGGCTCGACGGCCGGGGTTACCCCGCCGGCCTGAAAGGCGCCGACGTGCCATTCCTCGGCCGCGTGATCGGCCTGGCCGACAGCTTCGACGCCATCACCACCAACCGGACCTACCGGCCGGCCCAGCACGTCCAGGTTGCGGCGGCCGAGATCCGCCGCTGCGCCGGCACCCAGTTCGATCCCGGGCTGGCGGAGATCCTGCTCCAGCAGGATCTCCAGGCCCTCTACGCCCGCATGACCGAGTTCGGCCAGCAATCCATCCGTGCGCAGGCCGGTGGTCAGTTCGCCGGCCTCCTGGGGGGCAAGTTATGAAAATCACCACCACCCAGTGAGGCAAGATCACCGTCCTCGAACTCGCCGGCGTGAAGAACGCTCTATAAATCGCCGCGCTCACTTCGCCGCCGGCTCGTCCACCTTCTCCCCCGCCGACTTACGCAGCTCCTTCAGCCGTGCCCTCAGCCGGTCGCGAACCTCCTGCAAGCCCGGGTCGTCCGACAGATCCTTCAACTCCAGCGGGTCCGCCTGCAAGTCGAACAGCTCTTCCCGATTCAACTGGAGATAGCAGATGAGCTTGTACCGCTCCGTGCGGATCATGCGGAACAGCGGCGTGTCCTTCTCGTCGTACGTGCCGAAGATCGCATCACGCACCCTCGGCGTCTCGCCCTTGAGCAGCCCGGCAAAGCTCCGTCCGTCCACTGACGGCGGCGGTGGCGTGCCCGTCCAGTCGCAGATCGTCGGCAGCAGGTCGATCAGATCCACCAGCGCATCCCGTGTTTCCCCGCGCCTCCCCTCCAGCCGGGGATGACGCACGATCAACGGCACGCGCACGCCCTCGTCATACATGGTCTGCTTGCCCAGCAGCCCATGCGCGCCCAGCGCCAGGCCATTGTCGCCGACAAAGATCACGATGGTGTCGTCCGCCAGCTTGTGTTTTTCCAGTGCGTCCAGAATCCGGCCAATCTGGGCGTCCAAATGCGTGATCAGGCCATAGTACCGCCCGATCTCCCGGCGCACGGCCGCGGCCTCGCGCGGTAGAGGCAAAAGCTTCTCGTCGCGGATGTTCAGCGTCCCCGGGTCGAACCGCGGGGAGGCCATGAAGTTGCCCGGGAGCGCCATCCGCTCCGGCTCGTACATCCGCTCATACTCCGGCGGGGGCGTCCGCGGGTCGTGCGGGGCCGTGAAGGCCACGTTCAGAAAGAAGGGACGCGAAGCGTCGCGCTCACCCAGGAAACGCACGGCCGCATCGGCGATCAACTCGGTGATATTGCCCTTCGTCACCCGCGGCGGGTCATCGGCGCCCTGAACCAGCTTCGGATCGGTATAGGGGCCCATGCCGCCGGCGAATACGTTGGCCGTCCACCCAAACCCCCACGCCGGCGGACGCTGATCGTTGTGCCACTTGCCGGTAAAGGCGGTCTGATAGCCGCGTTTGGACAAAATTTCCGCCAGCGAGACCACGCCCTGGCTTCGCTTCTTGCCGAAGAAGGTCACCCCGTTGTGCGGGCCGTACATCCCCGTGAGGTACGCCGCCCGGGATGGCGTGCAGATGGGGATGTGGACGAACGCATGGGTGAAGCGCACGCCCTGAGAGGCCAACCGGTCGAGATGCGGGGTCTGGACGATGGGGTTGCCCGCGGCCCCCAGCGCGCTGTGCTGATGATCGTCGGAGACCAGGAGCAGAATGTTGGGCGGACGCTCATCAGCCCCCCGGGCAGGCATGGCCGCCATCAACAGCAGCGAACAGAACATAACTGTCAGGCGCCCCCACTGTGAAACGAAAAGTGAGAAGCCGACAATGCGTGATCCAGCTTTATCCATCTCGGTTCCCTCCGCGGGTTTCATACCTTCACCGGGCCCAGGCCGGTTGCAAACCGCTTCCGTCTCCCGTACTTTACCGGCAAATGGAGGGCTCGGCCATGGATAAACCGACCGCGCTTGAACTCGACGCCAAACCTCGCCTCAAACCATACCAGGGACTGACCGGCTACCAGATCTGGATTTTCATCATTGCCGCTTTGGCCTGGTTCTTCGATTGCACCGACCAGCGCATTTTCATGCTGGCGCGCACGCCCGCCCTCGTGCAGTTGCTGGATCAGCCGGATCCACGCAGCCCCATCGTCATCGATTACGCCACCTACGCGACCGCCGCCACCATGATCGGCTGGGCGGTCGGCGGGCTGATCTTCGGCGTCATGGGCGACCGCTGGGGCCGCACCAAGACGCTGGCCCTCTCCGTGCTGATTTATTCCATTTTCACCGGCCTTTGCGGCCTGGCCACCGGTGGCTGGACTTTCTGCGTATACCGTTTTCTCATGGGCAGCGGTATCGGGGGGGCCTTCGCAACCGCCGCCACCCTGGTCGCCGAAACCATGCCCGAACACGCCCGCGCCTTCTTCCTGGGGCTGTTCTCCGCTCTCTCGCTCTTCGGGAATATGAGCGGTTCCGCGCTGGCCGCCTGGCTCTTCCAGCCGGGCCAGTATTACTTCACGGGGGCGGTGGACGGAGGTATCGCCGGCTGGCGGCTGCTCTTCTTCGTTGGGGCCCTGCCGTCCTTCCTGATCGTCTTCATCATGACCACTCTCAAAGAGTCTGAGCAATGGCAGGCCGCCCGCCGCAGCGCCGCCGAAAATCTCGACCGCCAGATGGGCGACATGAAGAGCATGTTCACCCACCCGCGCTGGCGGCGCAACACCCTCGTGGCCGTCTGCCTGGCCACCACCGGCATCGTCGGCGTCTGGGGGGTCGGATTCTGGTCGCCGGAACTCATCGATGACGCCCTGAAGGCGACCGCCAGCCCCGCCCGCATCGACTGGGTGCGAGCCATCGGACCGCTGCTGCAGGATATGGGCGGATTCGTAGGCATCATGACCTTCACCACCCTGGCCGCCCGAATTGGCCGGCGCGCCACCTTCGCGGGAGCGTTCCTGACCTCCTTCGCGATGATCGTGTTCACCTTCACTACCCTTCATGCGGAGTGGCAGGCTTACGTTCTCCTGCCGGTGCTCGGCTTCTTCACCCTGAGCGTCATGGGCGGCCTGGTTGTCTACCTGCCGGAGTTGTATCCCACCCGGCTGCGCTCCACCGGCACCGCCTTCGGCTACAACGTGGCCCGATTCTCCTCGGCCGCGGTCATGCTGCTGGGCAACCCCCTGCGCGAAGCCCTGAAGGCCTCCGGCGCAGCCAACCCCTTCCGCACGGGGATGATTCTGTTGTCCACTATTTACCTCTTAGGGCTGGTGGTCCTGCTCTGGGCCCCCGAGACCCGGGGTAAGCCACTTCCCGAGGAGGACTGATGGTGGAAACGGCCGGTACAGAGCCCGGCCGCTACGGACGGAAATGTTGATATGGAGCCCGGCCGCTACAAATACACGTGGCCGTCATGAGCCTGGCGGTTACGAGGTCAGGAATCGCTGGTCTTCAAACGTCCGGACTGCACCCTCGCGATGCCGCCGAGGATCATCAACAGCCCCAGCGCTGTCCCGGTGATCTGCTTGAAGCCAAAACCGCCCCCGCTGCCCAGGCCCACCCAGCCGGCCACCAGCGTAATCACGGTCACCAGCCCGCCGATCGCCAACAGTGTACCCGCCCGGATCAGCGCACCCGCGCCCAGCAGCACTATCCCCAACCCCAGGGCCACATCCTGCTTCCAGCCGAAGCCGGCCATCCGCCCGATCCCGATATAGTCCGCCGCCAGGGAAAGCACCAGCGTGAACATCCCCACCGATACCAGGATCGCCCGATGATTCAGGCTTCGATCGCCCGAGTTGATCGCGGCGTCAAGCTGCTCCGCGCAGTCCAGGCACAGATGCCGCATCCCCCCGTCCTGCTCGACTTCACTGGTGATGTGTACCAGCGCGGGCCGGCCACATTTTTCACATCTCAGTTCGGATACGCCCATCGTCTTCCTCGCATAACAACCGGGACATCAACCACAACTCGCCCCACAGCAATCCGACCGCCAGGACCATCATGGCCCAGCCGCCCGCCTCGTGAAAAAACCATTCCGCCGTTTCCGTGCCCACCGCCAGGAACAACAATGCCGTGACCACCAGCCGGAGCAGATTGCACACAATGGCCACGGGCACGCTCGACACCACCAGCGCGACCTTCTGCCACACCGGGCGATGCACCAGGCAGGCCATCACCCACGCAACCACTACAAAAGCCGTCAGCATCCGCAGCCCGCTGCACGCCTCCTCCACGTTGATCCGCTGCAGGTTGCTCAGCGTGATGACCGTGCCCTCACGCGTCACCATCACACCCACCAGTTCCAGAACAAAAGCCGCCCCCGACGCCGCCAGTCTTTGAAGCGGTGCGGCAAGCAGGTTATGAAGACCGCCCGGCAACGGGACCATCAGGAACAGCAGCAGCAGCGCTCCCAGGCTCCGGCGAAACACCTGCCGACCGGCGATCAACAACACCAGGCCGATCATGGTCAGAACCAGGCCGTAGCGTTCGAGAGATTCCCGCAAAGTGATCAGGCCGTACAGGCGCAGGGCCTGAGCCAGCAGAACGACGACCGCTCCCCACCACGAAGGCGCCACCCGGCACGACGCCAGGCCGACGCGATCTATCCAGGCCAGGTACAGGGCCGCAAACGGCACCAGCATGCCGATCGAGTAGTTCGGGTCGTGCCACCAGTTGAGGGCCATCGGCGCGAACGTGGGCCAGTGCGACCAGACCACCAACGCGCTCATGGCCGCAATGATCACCCCCACTCGCGCAATAGCCGCCCGATCCGGTGCCCGGCCGGCCCGAGCCTCCTCGGCGCCGCTAATCTCCGTTCTCGCGCCGGGAGGGGTCATTTCGGCTCCTTGCCGGCCAGTGGAGAGGCCGTACGAACCGCCGCCTGCACGGTTTCCCGGATCGCGTCCGCCGAGGCCTCTGCAAATCCCCTGACAGCGGCATCAGGCTGGTGACGGAGTGGGTCGTAGATGCTGGAAATCTGCACTTGGACCACGTAACGCCCCCCGGCCTGAAAGCGCATCGCCCTGGTCCGCAATAGTGAGACGTCCGGCGAGTATTCACCGTCCACCAGGTAGTAGTTCAAAACAACAACGCGTTCCGCCTGGAGCCCCCCGCGGGCAAAATACAGGATCCGACAGGGTAAGAGCGTGCCGTCGGAAGTCTTCAACTGAACGTGCCGTTCCTCTTCCAGGGTGTAGCCGTTGGCGGGATAACAGACCTCCGGCCGGTGAGGCAACATGTCGCGAAGGCGTCCGCCGTAGCCAATCCAGAGACTCACCCCCGTCGGCTCGCGCGCGGATCGATAAAACCGACTGACATGATCGTCGGTATCCGTGGCTTTAATGATCGCCGCTTTCATGGGTTGAGGGTGCCCCTGCCACTCACCGAGCACCTGCGGCAGCTTCTCCAACGACCCCCGGGGTAGTGGAACGCTTCGAAAGGCCTGGCCATAGCGGGACTCCAGCAGCCCGTATCCCAAGCGGGCAGCGAGCAACAATACAACCGCAGCGCCCAGGGCCAACCGGAGAGAATGATCCCGAAAATGTGCTGCAAATTGCGCCGCTGTCATGGATACGCGCCTTTCAGCGACATAGGGAACATACACCTTGGTAGGACGCTGAATTATACCCCTCAGCGCGAGCGGCCTGCGGAATTTTCGTAACCTTCAGAATTGACGTATTTTAAGAAACAAATCGGCCCGTCTGGCGACTGGACGTGGGGCCCAAACTTACGCCATCCAAAGAAATACCTTAGGCAATCTTTAAGCCGATAGGGGAAATCCCTGAAACAACATTGCCATGACGGAAAATCGCCTCTTGCCTATTGCAATGCGGAGCGAGAGCAGTATCGTGGCCCCCTGAGTTATCGGAGGTTCTTCGGAGCACACCGGCCGTTTTAGCCTGAAAGGGGCATTCCACACGGCCTCAAGAGCCCAAGCCTACGTCACTGGGCTGTACAGGATACTGGGGAAAGATGACTAGCCAACGATAGCCACGGGATAACGCCCTCCGCCTGGTTTGGCGGCGAGCGTTTTACGACCACATGGATGGCATGGCCGGATGCCTTGTCGTCTATGCATCGAGTACCCACGTAGCAGGAGCCAACTGATGAACAGCCACGACTCCTCCCCAGGGATTGTGCATCGAACCAGTCTACCCTCCTCATTCATGCATAAACGCCGCCAAAGCTGCTTGCGAGTTGTCTGCGGAACAGTACTTACCACCGTCCTGCTGATCGGGATGATGGGGCCATCGTGTATTTCCGTCCCCCCTATCGAGGATCCTGACGACAGCGAGGTGCTTGACAGCCACGCCACAACGCCGCCGGACAGTGAGGACGCAACTGAGTTTGGCGACGCCACGAATTCACCAGCGCCCGGCCAGGACACGCCGGCCCCGCCGGTGGCAGACAAGGGTGGGGGCTCCAACGAGGGTCCAGGGGCCGGTACCATGCCGGCTCCGGCTCCGATCCTGGCACCGGGCGATGCGCCCATCGGCCCCACCTGGTTCGTGGCCGGCAACGATCCGGCCGCCTCTGACGAGGGGGTCGATGCCGGTACCGAGGCCAAGCCGTTCAAGACACTCCAGAAAGCGGCGGAAGTCGTGCAACCCGGGGACACCGTTTGCGTCAAGGCCGGCGTCTACACCAGCACCAATGGGTTGTCCTACTCCGGCACGCTGCAGATTGCCACGTCGGGCACCGCGGACAAACCCATCACCTTCACCCGCTACGGCAACGATGAAGTCATCATCGACGCCACCAGCACACAGACCTACGGCATCGCCGTCGGCGACGTGCGCAACAACAAGCCCGTGGCCTACATTAACATCCGCGGCTTCAAGGTGACCGGCGCTGTTCGTGATGGGATTTACATCCTGAGAGGCAGCTACATCAATATTCAGGATTGTGAATGCTATGCCAACAACCGCGCCTGGCAAAGCGGCCAAAACGCGTACTATGCGGGCATCACCGCATCGGGCGGCGACAACATCACCGTGGAGGGCTGCCGGGTCTACAGCAACGGCTTCGGCATCTGGTTTGTGGAGACGGACTACAACTCGACCAATCCCACGGGCAGCAAATACTGCACGATCCGCAACAACTTCATCTATTGCAACGCGTTCTCGGGCAACTACGGCAATTCGTCCGGCTTCGGTATGAGGTTTGGCGAATTTTCGCTGATCGAAGGTAATGTCATCTACGACAATCCGGACGCGGCCATCAACGGGCTGGGCAACGTCTGTAACCGCTTCCTGCGCAACGCCCTGTTCAACAGTTGGCAGCAGCCGGGCAACCGCGAGGGCATCAAGTTCTGCGTTCGCGGCGGCGGCGGAAACATCGTGGCCTTTAACATCAGCGCGTTCAACGCCAACACCGGCTACGATTCCACCTCCGGCGTGGGCGATGTGGTGTTCAACAACACGTTCTACCACAACGACAGTTGGGGCATCCTGCTGGAAGGCCGACACACGCTGCTGATGAACAACATCTCGTTCGCCAATAACCCCGGCGCCAGCCCCGGCCAGCGGGACATCATGGTAAACCGCGACGGGATGCACCCCGGCAGCGATTACAACCTGATCGGCGATGCCACCCTGCCGGCGATCAGCCAGCAAAAACTGCCGCAGCCCCACACCATCAACGCCGATCCGATGCTGGTCAATCCGCTGCAGTTGCAGCGGGGCGATCCGCTGGCCGTCACCCATCCGGAACAGTTGTTCGTGGATGCCGACGGCGACGGAAAGGTGACCATCGAGGAAGCCATGGCCGACATCGCCGCTCGCTATGCCTTGAACGCAGACAGCCCTGCCCGCGCAGCCGGCACCAGCCTGTACGACATCCAGGCCAGAATCACCGCATCGCTGCCTGATTTCATCAATCAGGCCAACCAACGGATTTCGGATTTGTCCGGCGACAAGGGACTGCAATCGCAACAGTCGTGCAGCATGTGGCGGCGCGCGATCTCGTACATGCAGTCGGCCGATCACGGGTGGATGGACCAACTGTCCGGCCTGAGCGATTTTGCCGGGAACCCGGTGCCGATGGATGCCGCCCTGAACATGGGCGCCAGCCAGCAGTAGAGGGACACGAACCTGACGAAGTCGCAGGATGCGGCTTCAAACCCACGCCCCGCCTTCAGGATGAAGCGCCGGGCCAATAGAAACGCGGATGGACGATTTCCTGTAAGAAATCGATCAGCCGGGATTCTCCATGAATTGGTGACCGACAGGCAGGTCGGGCGGGACGCCTGACCGGCCTGTCGATGCGACAACCCACAACGTAAAGGAAGCCAACTGATGAACAGCCACGCCTCCTCCCCCAGTGCCCGCGCGTCGCGCGCCCTCACTCCCGGTTCTCTGACTCCTCACCGCCGCTCACGAAATCCTGGCCTTCTGTGCGGCTCGATCATGGCCGCCATACTGCTGGCCGGAATGCTGGGGCTGTCCTGCCTCGGACCGGGCGGCAATTCCGACGACGCCTCCATCGACAATCCGATCGGGACGCCGATTGATGATCCCAGCGACGACCAGGTGCTTGACAGCACCGCGCCCCAACCGCCGGGCGCGCCCATCGCGAATGGCGGTGGCAACCAGGTGGTTGATGAAGGCGCAACCGTCGTTCTGGACGGCAGCCAGAGCCGCAGCCCGGATGAAAAGGCGCTGGCGTTCTCATGGCAGCAGGTCGAGGGCATACCGGTGACGCTGACGGATGCCCAGACGGCCCGGGCGACGTTTACCGCCCCGGACGTCGATGCGGACCAGACGCTGACATTTCTGCTGACCGTCAGCGACGGAATCAACAGTTCTGAAGACAAGGTGAAGGTCGAAGTCAAGAATAGAGTGTCATCGGACGCGGAGCCGCCGGCGCTGGCCGTCATCGCGTCCACCACGGAGGGCGAAGCGCCTTTGTCGGTTGAGTTTCAGGTGGCTACACTGGACGGGCGTTCGCTTCCCGCGGGAACATACGTCTGGGACTTCGATGACGGTAGCGGAGAAGAGGGTGAAACAGTGACCCACGTGTTCACCACAGGCCGAGCACTGCCGTACCTGGTCTCGGTATGCCTGGTTACGGGTACGGGGGGCTGTTCCGAGGACAGCCCCAAGGCACAACTGCCCATCTCCGTGAAACAGAAAGGCTCCGGCGACGGAACGCCCTCACCGGCCAACCAGCCGCCGATTGCCGCCGCCGGCGCCGACGTGCTGGTCAATGAAGGCGAGCTGGTCACGCTGGACGGATCGGCCAGCACCGATCCCGACGGCGAAACCATCACCTTCGAATGGCAGCAGATCGGCGGTCCAGCCGTGACCCTCAGTGATCCGGCGGCCGTCAAGCCGACCTTCACCGCGCCGCAGGTCGCACTGGACACCATTCTCTCGTTCAAGTTGATCATCCGCGACGCACAGGCCGCCGCTGAAGACCTGGTGGACGTTTACGTAAAAGACATTCCCTCGTCGCCGCCGGAGGATCAGCCGCCGGTGATCGCTCAGGGCGAATCCGCCTCCTTGAGTCTTCAGGCCGGTCAGGCCGGCACCATCGGGCTCAGCGCGACCGACCCTGACGCCGCACCAGGCAGCCTGGTCTGGTCGATTCTGCCCGTCCCCGCGGCCGCCCACGGCACCGCGAAAATCATCTCGGGTTCGCCGAGCAACTCGGGCGGCACCGTGATCGTGGAATATCAACCGTTCCCGGGCCACAGCGGCAGCGATCTGTTCGGCGTGCGCGTCGATGACGGTCGGGGTGGGACCGACAGCATCGCCATCAGCGTGACCATCATGCCACCGCCTAACCAGCCGCCCGTCATCACCCAGGGGTCGCAGATCAGCCTGACCGTCCAGCAAGGCGGCACTGGCACGCTGCAACTTTCGGCCACCGACGCCGATGCCGCGGCCGGCAGCCTGGTGTGGACGACCGGTCCGGCCGGGCACGGTACCGTTGCGGTCACCGCCGGTTCTCCGAGCAGTTCGGGCGGCAGCGTGACCGTCAGCTATCAACCGGCCGCCGGTTACAGCGGTCCGGACGCGTTCACGGTTCAGGTCAGTGACGGCAAGGGCGGATCAGCCAGCACTGTGGTCAACGTGACCGTCAACGGCGAGACGCCACCGCCGCCCGGCCCAGCCTGGTATGTGGCCATCAATGACCCTGCCGCATCCGATACGGCCGCCGATGCCGGCACCCAGGCCAAGCCTTTCAAGACTCTTCAGAAAGCGGCCGCGGTCGTCCGGCCGGGCGACACGGTCTACGTCAAGGCCGGCCGGTACACCAGCACCAACGGGCTGTCGTACTCCGGCACGCTCCTGATCTCAACCTCCGGAACGGCGGACAAGCCCATCACCTTCGCCCGCTACGGCAACGATGAAGTCATCATCGACGCCACCAGCACACAGACTTACGGCATCGCTGTCGGCGACGTGCGTAACAACAAGCCCGTGGCCTACATCAACATCCGCGGCTTCAAGGTGACCGGCGCCATCCGCGACGGGATTTACGTCTTCAAAGGCAGCTACGTCAACATCCAGGACTGCGAGTGCTACAGCAACAACCGGGCCTGGGAGGGCGGACAAGTCGCCTATTACAGCGGCATTTGCGCGTCCGGGGGAGACCACATCACCGTGGAGGACTGCCGGGTCTACAACAATGGCGGCGGCATCGCCTTCGTTGAGACGGACTACAATTCCACGGATCCCACCGGCAGCAAGTACTGCACCATCCGCCGGAACTTCATCTACTGCAACGCGTTCTCGGGCAACTACGGTAATTCGACAGGCTTCGGCATGCGCTTCGGCGAGCGTTCGCTCATCGAGAGCAACGTGATCTACGACAACCCGGACGCGGCCATCAACGGCCTGGGCAACGTGTATAACCGGTTCCTGCGCAACGCCCTGTTCAACAGTTGGCAGCAGCCGGGCAACCGCGAGGGCATCAAGTTCTGCGTCCGCGGCGGCGGCGGGAACCTGGTCGCGTTCAACATCAGCGCGTTCAACGCCAACACCGGCTTCGATTCCACCTCCGGCGTGGGCGACGTGGTAATCAACAACACGTTCTATCACAACGACAGGTGGGGTATTCTGCTGGAAGGCCGATATACGTTGCTGATGAACAACATCTCGTTCGCCAACAATCCGAATAACGCCCTTGGACGGCGCGACATCGAGGTGAACAGCAACGGAATGCACCCGAGCAGCGACTACAACCTGATCGGCGATGCCATAAACCTGCCGCTGGTCAGCAAACAGCAAATGCCCCAGCCGCACACCATCAACCAGAACCCGAAACTGGTCGCCCCCGATCTTCACTTCTCCCGCAGCAATCCGCAGCAGGTGATCCATCCGGAACAGTTGTTTGCGGACGCGAACCACGACGGAAAGGTGACCATCGAAGAGGCCATGGCCGACATCGCGGCACGGTTCCGGCTGGGACAGGACCGCCCGGCGCGAGGCGCCGGCGCCCGGTTGAGCGACATCCAGAGCACCATCACGTCGGCGATCCCCGATTTCATCAATCAGGCCAACCAGCGGATCTCCGCGCTGTCCGGCGACAGCGTGCTGCAGTCGAAGCAGTCTTGCAGCATGTGGCGGCGCACGATCTCGTACATGCAGTCGGCCGATCACGGCGGGCTTACCAACCTGTCCGGCCTGCGTGATTTCGCCGGCAACCCGGTTTCGCTCAGCGCCCCGGCCAACATGGGCGCCAGCCAGCAGTAAAGCTCGCCCTCCTGGCCGCATGACCGGCCCGGTCGAACGCTGCACCGTCGGACGTGCCGGGACAGGACCGGCCGGCAACAGAAAAGCTCAGGTGATCGGCTCTCTTCCAAGATCGATCACCTGAGCCTGCTTTTTGGGGTCGGAGCGGTCCCCGGCCGGGCGTTCGCCGAAACGATATTCTGGCCGGGCTATTGACCATCCCAGGTCATGAAACGTCCCGTGGGCCAGATCTCCCCGACACGGAGGGGCAACGTCCTGAGTGAGCGGCGATGGATGAAGATGTCATACCCCTCCAGCAAATCGGCCCCCCAGCGCTGCTTGTGCCAGGTGGCACCGTCGAGAAAGTCGTACACCCCCAGTCCCTCCGCGATCGTCGCCTCGATGGTGGCGGCCCTGGCCACGTTGCCGACGCCGCAGGTGACTTCCGTCAGGTCGGGGTCGTAGCCTTCCTGGATGGCGCTGTAGACGCCGTGGTAGGCGTAACCGAACTGCACGGCCCGGATCCGCCCATCCACCTCCAGCCCGGCCAGGCGCAACCAGCCGCAACGCAGGAACCGGCCTGCGACCTCTTCAAAAAAGGTCCGCAGACAGGGATTACGGCGGAAGGCGCCCGCATCTCCGGCAGCTTCCCAATGCTTCTGATGCAGCCGCACCAGCTCGCCCACGAAGGAAGCCACCTGCCCGGGATCCTCGCACACCCGCAGTTTGCAGCCTCCCAGACTCTCGCACTGCCGCCGGCCCCGTCGCAGGTTGTAACGCGTTTTGCCGGAGAGCTTCTCAAGATAGGCCTCGTAGTTATCCGGCAGGTGGACCCTGGAAAAAGGACGCGTTCGGCAGCGCAGATGGAAGCCCCCGCCGGCGCTCAGTTGGCCCAGGCGATTCAGCGCCCCCGTCCACCCCGCGGTCCGGGCCAGCCAGAGACAGTCCCAGCCGGGCGAGGCCGCCAGATGCCGGCCAAGGGCTTCCAGAACTTCAGATTCGAGATCGGATCGGATGATCAGATCTGGATAATCCGCCGCCGCCGCGTCATCCCCCAGCACCCGCAGGCAACGCAAAGAGAACGTCCGCGCCACCTTGAGCCGCCTGCGGTAGAAAGGCGCGATGCCGAGGCATGCCCCGTCATCATCGCGCACCACGAGCACGTACAAATCGCAGGTCGGACGCACTACGTCCAGCCAGGTAGAAATGAATTCCCAGGTCAGGAACACATTGTCGGCGCGGCTTCCGGCCAACAGCGGGTTCCATTCGCTGGCCAGGGCCTCCAGGCCGGTGCGGTCCTGAATGACTTCAACGCGCATATCAGATCACCACTTCCACCGCCGCCGAATCTCCGGTCGGGGCCTCGGCATGGTTCTCGGCCACCTGCGAGAGAGTGCAGAACTCGACGGTGGCCCGCTCTTCCAGCCAGGACGCGCACCGACTGATTCGATCCACGACCTCCCGGGCCTGGGCCTCGGTCTTAATCCAGGGAGCCCCGCCGGCCATGGTTTCAGAAGAGTGCAGGATGAAATTGAATACCCTCCGGCCGGTGGTAAAGGCGGCCATGAGCATGGTCCGCAGGTCGTTCCAGGGCACTTCCGGCGGAG
Source organism: Phycisphaerae bacterium (assembly GCA_012719955.1). Classification (GTDB taxonomy): domain Bacteria; phylum Planctomycetota; class Phycisphaerae; order UBA1845; family PWPN01; genus JAAXZI01. The sequence goes on from JAAXZI010000180.1 coordinate 44,983, forward strand.
ACGCGTGGATCAGCCGGGAGATCCTCAAAGCGGACAGGGCCCATTGAACGGCCCTGGGGCCGCGCCGGTGTACAGTCTCCATGAAGGGCGATGTCGCTCTGCTGAACGCGACCGTCAGCGGCACCTCCAGCAAGCGGGCCTTACCCGGCCGGAGGTCGTCCGCGTAGTCGGGATGATAGGGATCGAGCGGCGCCTCGCGGTAATCGCGCCCCCCCTTGCCTCCAGAAGCCTTCGGCAACCCGTATTTGCCGCCCCGGTCCAGGAGCGGCGTGATCGACGAGTCCACCGTGTAACCCATGGATTCGAGGATGGGAATATGCTCACAGGCGAAACCAAACCGGCCGGCCCGATATGAACGCGGAAGCGGGAAGTTCTCGGCGATGCGCTCGGTGATGTTACGGAGTTTCGCTTCGAAATGCTTGGGGTGCAGGTCATGGGCGAACACGGCGTAAGCCTGGTCTTCGCCGCCCGGCAGGAACGGGGGCACCTCCCAGGCATGCAAGTGCGTTCCGATCTCACACGGGCCGATGTTCTCCAAGTTGCGAAGGGCTTTCACGCACGCCGGATCAGAGGCCACCGACCAGGTGATGAGATAGGTCGGTCGCACACCCAGGGCGACCATCGCGCTGTGAAACTGGTGCAGCTCAAGGACGTTACGCAGACTTCGAGAGTGAAAATTGGACCAAACGTTATCCGGCTCCGTATCCACCGTGATAACGAACCGTACACGCGCTTCTTCGGCCAAGGCATTCCTCCCCGGGCGTTGTTCAGGCATCTGCCCCGAAGGAGGCAGAGCGCCCCGATCATTCGTTATCCCGCTTTGAATGTCCGACACCACAACTCCAACATCAACAGCGTCCAGACGCGCTCGCTGAGATCGCGCCCGCCGCGTTCATGATCTTTCAATACCCGTTCGACCGCCGCGGGCTCCAGCCAGGCGGCAAGCCGAACGTCGCGCCCGGTCAGCATCTCGCGGACGAAGCCGTTGAGCGTTCCCCGAAACCAGTTGCGGATGGGAATGCCGAAGCCCTGCTTCGGCCGGTGCAGCAGATCTTCCGGCAGATAGTCAGCCAGCATCTTCTTGAGCAGGTACTTGCCCGTGCCGTGGCGAAGCTTGTACCGCCCGGGGGCGCGGTTCGCAAACTCGACCACGGTATGGTCCAGGAAGGGTACGCGCAGCTCCAGAGAGTTCTTCATGGACATGCGATCCACCTTCACGAGGATGTCGTCGGGCAGATACGTCTTCTGGTCCGCGTGCTGAAGGCGGGAAAGCAGCTCACCCTTCCCGCCGTCAAAGAACCGCTCAAAGAGCCAGGGCGTTTCGCGGACGCAGGCCCGGACTTCCGGGCGAAACAATTCCCGGCGATCCCGGGCGTGGAATTTGTGGTTCTGGGCAAACCAGCGAGGTGCGCCCTCCACCGCCACACGCCCCATGAAGCCGCTCCCCGGCAGATGGCGGGGCATCACGCCAGCCACCAGGCCACACAATTGCCGTGCGCCCAGCCGGGTGAAGCGGTCCATCCGCTGGTAACGCAGGGCCTGGGCATAGCGGGTGTAGCCGGCAAAGACTTCGTCGCCGCCATCGCCCGACAGGCACACGGTTACGAACCGCCGGGCCTCACGACAGACATGATACGTGGGCAGCGCGGACGGGTCCGCAAACGGCTCGTCGAGCGCGTAGGCCAGTTCCGGCAAGATGGCGATGTCATGGTCCCGGACGATGATCTCCTGGTGCTCGGTTTTGTATCGCTCCGCGACCCGCCGGGCATACTCGATCTCGCTGTAGTCCGCCTCTTCAAACCCGACGGAGAAGGTCTTGATCGGTCGGCCGGCCTCCTGACTGGCCAGGGCCACCACGCCGCTGGAATCCACCCCGCCGCTCAGGAACACGCCCAGCGGAACATCCGAACGCAGGCGAATGCGAATGGAATCGCGCAGGCGTTGTTCCAGTTCATCCATCCATTCCTGCTCGTCCAGATCCTCGTAACTCTGGAAGGCCACGTCCCAGTAACGGTTCAGCCGAGCCTGGCCATCCTCCCAGGTGAGCGTGCAGCCCGGCGGCAGCTTGGACACCCCCTGGATGATGCAACCCTCGTCAGGGACGTAGCCATAGGCGAGATAGTCGTCCAGCGCTTCCAGCGAGACCTCCGGCTCGATATCGGGGGCTTTGAGCAGCGCTTTCAATTCGCTCGCAAACGCCAGCCGACCGTTGCCCACATGGTAATAGAGCGGCTTTTCGCCGAGCCGGTCACGAGCCAGAAAGAGCCTCCGGGCCTGCGTGTCCCAGATCGCGAAAGCGAACATGCCATTGAGCTGTTCGACGCAGCGCGGCCCCATCTCCTCGTAGAGATGCAGAATCACTTCCGTGTCACAGTTCGTAGCGAAGCGATGCCCCCTGCTGACCAGCCCGGGCGTGAGCTCGCGATAGTTGTAGATTTCGCCGTTAAAGACGATGACCAGCGAGCGATCTTCGTTGTACATGGGCTGGGCGCCGCCTTCGACGTCGATGATGCTGAGTCGGCGGTGTCCCAGGCCGGTGTGCGTGTCCACGTAGAAACCCTGGCCGTCGGGCCCGCGATGCGACATGGCGGCGGTCATGATCTCGATCACCTTTCGATCGAGAGCGCCGTCCGGAGACTCAAAGCTTAAACCACAGATACCACACATGGGTCTTCAGGCCTCCTCGACACGGCCAGAAGCGCCGTGACATGCCCCAACCTTCTGATCTGCCATCGAGGCCGCAACGGCCCGATTGGTCGCTCGGCCGGGATCGCCCGCTCCGGCCACTTCGGCGATCAGCGATTCGTAAGCGTTCACCGCCGCGGCGATGCCGTGATGCTCCACGAAGAAGCGGCGGGCACGGGCGGAACATTCCCGCCAGAGGGCCGGATCGCGCGTTAGATGTGTAATGGCCTCCGCCAGGGCCTCGGCCGAGTCGCCGACGCGGCCCAGGCCATATCTGGTAATCACGCCGTCCGGGTCCACCGTGGAGACGGTTGGAACCCCCCGGGCCCAGGCTTCCAGGAAGGTGTTGGGATAACCCTCCCACGCCGAGGTAAGCAGCAGGACCGAGCTTCGCGCGTAGAACTCGGCCATTTTCCCATGCGGCACGCGCCCGTGCAGGGTCACGTTAGGCAGGCGGCTCGCCTGCCGGGCGATACTGTCGTCGGCCGCCTGGAGGGCGTTGGCCGCTCCCACTACGTCGAAGTAAATCTCCGGACAGCGCCGGGCCACCGCAAGCATCACCTCCGGGCGTTTTTCATAGGAAAATCGCCCCACCCACAGCGCCGAGGGGCGGCCGGCCACCACGGGGTCACGCGGCGACGGCGTGCCGGGGTCCTGGCCGCAGCTCCGGATCAGGACCGCCCGGATGCCGAAGCCTCGCTCGAAGGCCTCGATCTGATCCCGCGTCTGGGCCACCACCCGGTCGGCCCGGTAAAGGCCATAGCGGTAGAGCACCCGCTCCCGGCGTCTGGGCAGGTATGGCAATGTCGGGTCGCAATCGCTGTTGGACGCGGCCGCAAATATGAACGGCCGGCGATGGCGCCGGCACCACAGGGCCACCTGGCCGGTCTCAGCCCCCGCGCCACGCTGGTAGACGACATCCGGCCGGGCGCGGCTCAGGGCCCTCCACAGACTCGTCCAACGCGGATGCACAAAACGCAGCAACGGTAACCCCTCGAAGGGACTGCACATACGCCAGGCGAGGATGCCTTCGTGTTCGATTCCATCCGGCTGGCCATGATCGTGAATGATGAAGCTGACCTTGTGGCCGCGACGGGATAATTCCCGCGCAATGAGCACCTGCTGGATCTGCGCCCCGCCCATAAAGGGCACGTCTTCGCGACCCGAGACGGGGGCGTAGGCGGTCGGGGCTACAAAACAGATACGGCAGGCTGGGACAGTCATCATGGAATTACTTGGGCGGTGCAAACGCCGCCGGCACGGTGGCCTGCGCCGGGCATGGCCTCTGCTCGGCAGGCTCTCTGCGAATGCCAAGACGTTCCAGGCACTCCACCCGGACATGCCGGGGGAAAACCCATTTCCAATAAATCACCAGATTCACAATGGCGCCCGCCGCCAAACCCAGCACCAGGGCCCGGAGGGGGTTGTCCGGCAGCACCCGGCGGGCGGTCAGCAGGCACAGCGCAAAGGGAATATTCGCCAGGGTCGGCCCGAGCATGGCGCCGCGGATGTACCTCCCGAGACGCAGGTGCAGAATCCGGCAGGCATAGACCGGCACCAGGACGCCCCCGACGAGGGCCACCGGGATGGCCATGGCCAGTGCTCCGCCGACCATGCCGACTTTCACGCCGCCCATCAGCAGCACGGCCAGCAGAACGCTCAGCACCGCTCCCCCGGTATCCAGCATCGCCGGGACCCCGTGGCGTCCCATGCCCATGAGGATGGTGTAGACCCCGAACTGCGGGATGGAGAGCAGGTGCCCCAGGGCCATGATGGTCAGGATGGCGGGCGCGGCATAGCCGGGCCTCATCCACAAGTCCACCAGCGGCCCGCCCATGATCATCAGCAAGAGCATGATGGGCAGCGTGAAGTACATGCCGTAGCGTGAACTGTTGAGCATCAGGTTGCGCAGCGCGGGCTCATCCCCGGTGGCATTCAGGGCGCTACTGGAGGGCGCGAACACCACCGCGTACTGGCGGATGAAGCGCATGGCCTGAAAGACCAGGACGCGCTGCCGCGAATAGACGGCCAATGCGGCCGGCCCCATGAATGCGGAGACCAGGATGCCGTTCAACTGGTACAGCGCGCTGCTGGCCGCCCATTGCAGGATGGATTTGCCGCTGAAGACCACCATGTCGCGCGCCGTGCTCCAGTGCAGATAGGCCGGCGTGAGTCGCAGGTGCGGGCATAACCGCCGGGCCACCCACATCCTGGCCAGGAAGCTGGGCACCTCCATCAGCAAAACCAGCCAGGCCAGGGTCACCAGACTACACCCGCTGACCAGAAGCGCGATCATCACGATCAGCAACACGGCGTCACAGGCCCCGCGGATGAGGTTATGGAGATCGTAGCGCTCGTAGCCGGTGATGATGCCTCCAAAGATGGTTCCCGGAAGCTGGATGGCGGATCCGATCGAGAGCAGCAGGATCATCCGGGAAGCGATCTGGACCGTCTCCGGCCCGGCATCCTGAACCAGCCAGGGCGTGAGCGACGCGAGCCCAACCGCGCACACGACGCCCGCCAGCGATCCGACGCACATCATGGCCAGGCCGGTATTGACCACCCGGTTGAGCCCAGGCCAATCGTTCAGGGTGCGGTGCTGGGCCACGTAGCGCGTCACCGCCGAGGTCAGGCCCAGCGAGAAAAGCCCCACGTAGAAGCCCAGCGACCACCCCAGGTCCCACACGCCGAGCATTTCCTTGCCCTGGTGTTGACCGATGAAACGGGGCACGATCAGGCCGGAGGCCAGCACCAGCGCAAACCACATCCAGTTGGTCACGACATTGCGCACGATCGTGCTGTAGTGACGCGGGGCCGGCGCCTGTGGCTCTGTTTCGACCGGCGGAGGCGGGACTTTATGATTATTCGTAGCCTGCTGCACGGTTCATATCCCCTGCAATGCGCTCAAAGACTTCCAGGTCCTGCGCACTGAGCTCCCGGCGCCATTTCTCATCCAGGGTGATTTCGCTGCCGTTCCGCAGCCGCATGCGGTTTCCCATGATGTGGTGTTCAACGCCGCGATAATCGGTGGCCGCCCTGGACGGATCCAGGTCCAGAAAGCGATAGAGGGCGTTGAGCGTCGCATTCGGTTCGCGGCACAGCCGCTCGTAATAGACTTTCGTGCAATCCTCGGCCGGCAGCTTCAATTCCATGCGTTCCAACTGAATGCACATATTCCTCACCGAGCGGGCCGACGCCTCCAGGGACTGTTTTTCGTTGCGCATCATGGAGTTGGTCACGCCGCGCCCGTCGCGAATGATGCGGATCACCTTCAGCTTGAAGTGCTTCAGACGCGGCAGGTACTTGAGGCGGAAGGGATCCTTGGAACCGTCCAGGAACACCCTGGCCCCGGTGATGCGCGTTGCCGCCAGGGCAAACGTCTCGATGTTTTCAAGGGTGCGATCCCGCGCCCGCCGTAACGGCGGCAGCGTGGCAATGGCCGCGTCACGGAGCAGTTCCAGACTGGAGCAGCGTACCCCCGCGCCCAGCACTTTGCCCACCCAGCGGCTCGGCTGGCGTTCGAAGCGCATGCCGAAGTCATTGAGATCAAACCGGCGGCCCAGGCGGGCGTGCTCCTCGACGATTCTCTGCCAGAAATCGCATTCAACCAGCCGGCGCCCGCAGGAACACAGGTAGTTGCCCCCCTCGGGCATGCCGGCCTTCAATTCGCCCACTGTGCACACGTCCGGATGGGCATTCAGCAGAAAGGTCAGCAGCGTCGAGCCCGAGAAGCTCGGCGAGGCAATGTAGACAAACAACTTCCGGGCGCCGGCGACGTTTCCCGATTCGCCGCTCGGGCGTGCCGTCGCCTCGCCCGTCCGGGCCAACTGCGTGCCGCCCTTGCCCAGCGCATACAGGGCGGACAATACGCCGTTACGGCGTTTGGGTACTGAAGTGGTCATGCGTGGTTCACCATCCATGTCTGAATCACGAAGATTCTCCACAACAGCGATTCGAAGTTGCGCGACCCGCTCTGGTGACGCCTCAGCAGGTAACGCACCGCCGACGGCCGCAGCACCCCCACCCGGCGGATTTCCGAATCGCACAGACGGTCCTCAACAAGATCCTTCAATTCGCAGCGAAACCAACGATCCAACGGCACGCCGAAGCCCATCTTGTCGCGGTGCACGTGCTCGGGCGGCATATAACGCTCCAGCAGCTTCTTGAGCAGGTACTTGAGCGTGCCGCCGTTCACACGCAGACGGGCAGGCAGCCGGGCCCCCCATTCAACTACGTGATGGTCGAGAATGGGCACCCGCACCTCCAGCGAGACGGCCATGCTCATCCGATCCACCTTCACGAGAATGTCGTCGGGAAGATATAACCTCAGGTCGTGCAGGCAGATAGCGTCCAGCTCGCTGGTGCGACCGTGCCGGAACGCTTCGTCGGCCAGACCCAGCACCGAGCGCTGAGGGCACACCCCGCGATAATCCTCCGTTAACAGCGATTCCAACGTCAGCTCGCCGCTGCCACTCACGTAATCGGTCAGCGGATCGAGCGTGAGGCTGCGGAGGAACCGCTTGCCCCGCGTCCCCAGGGGCATCAGCCCGCTCACCGACCCGCAGACCAGCCGCCGGATCGGCCGGGGGATCCGGTACAACGGCCGCTTGCGCAGGAACGCCCGGTAGCGGTCGTATCCGGTGAAGACTTCATCGCCGCCGTCGCCGGACAGGGCCACGGTCACATGCTGGCGGGCGGTCTTGCACAGGAAATACGTCGGGATCGCCGATGAATCCGCGAACGGCTCGTCGAACTGGTTCAGGATGGGATCGATGGTTTCACGGATGTTCGGCCGGACGGTGTGGACGGTGTGCTTGGTCCCGAACCGCCGGGCCACCGCCTCGGCATACGGGGCCTCATTGTGGCTGGCCTCGTCGAAGGCGATGGAAAACGTCCGCACCCGCCCGCCGGCCATTTCGCACATCAAGGCCACGATGGTGCTGGAATCCACCCCGCCGCTCAGGAACGCGCCCAGCGGGACGTCGCTGATCAACTGGCGTTTGACCGACCGGCCCAGCACTTCCCGAAGCTCGTCCAGCGCTTCCGGCTCCTGGAGATCCTCGCGCGGATCAAAGGTCACGTCCCAATAGCGTTGCGTGCGCATCCGGCCATCCCGGGCGATGAGCAGGTGCGCGGGGGGTAGCTTGCGGACGTTCTCGTAGATGCTCAGCGGCGCCGGCACGTAGCCGTAGTTCATGTAATAACGCACCGCCTCCGCCGACACCGCCCCGCAGAGGCCCAGGGCGCGGATGGCTTTCAATTCAGAGGCAAATACCAGCCGGCCATCGTGCCACAGGTAATAGAGCGGTTTCTCGCCCAGCCGATCGCGGGCCAGCACCAACTGCCGCGCCTCGCGGTCCCAGACGGCGATGGCGAACATGCCGGTCAGGTCGGCAACCAGGTCCTCGGCCTTGTCCTCGTAGAGGTGCGGGATAACCTCGGTATCCGAATGCGTTTTGAACACGTGCCCCCGGGCGATCAGCCGCTCGCGCAGCTCGGGATAGTTGTAGATTTCGCCATTGAAGACGGTGACCACTGAGCCGGTCTCGTTGAACATGGGCTGGTGGCCGCCGGACAGGTCGATAATGGACAGGCGCCTCATGGCCAGGCCCACCGGCCCGTCCATCCATTGTCCAGAATCGTCCGGCCCGCGATGAACGATGGTGTCGTTCATCTTCGCGATGTCAGCCGGATCCACCGGCCGGTCCTTGAAATCAACAATTCCCACGATTCCACACATAAAGCGCACTCATGAGGGGAGGGGTTGGCATCAACCGGCCTGGTACGGCAGTCTGACGGTCGGCATGCGTGGGGTCTGGGCCACGGCTCGGTACCCAACCGCCGCCCGGGGAGCGGGCCGCGCCGCCAACGAGGATTTTCTGAAGACATACATGCGCATCGCGAGGGCGGCCATGCAGAAGGATACAATCGCACTGGGCCGCGGCAGCAGCGCACGCGTGCTCAGGGCCACGACCAGTTGTGTCAGCAGGCAGGCGGTGCCCCCCAGGCCCACGACCAGCTCCAGTCGGGAGGACCCTTTCTTCATCAGGCGTATGCACGGGACCAGCAGAATCACAAAGACGGTCACGATGACCAGCAGCCCAAAGATGCCGTAATGCATCCAGATCTCGAGATAGGCGTTATGGGGATGACTGCCGGCGGCTTCTTCGCCCGCCGGCCAGGAACGCGACCACCACCGGATTCCATGACCCATGAGCGGGGCTTCGGAGATGTCGCGCCAGGCGTACTGCCAGAGTTCGGTTCTGCCGCTGGTGATGGTGCTCAGATCCGCCGTGACCTGACCTTCCCCCTCGTAAACGGACATGCCACGCGACCAGTTGGCCGAGATGCTTGGCAGGGCAAAGAACGTTACCACGCCCAGCACGGCCACAACCAGCACGACCTTCCGAAAGCGCATCAACCCCAGGATGAGCGACACGCACAGGAAGGCCACCATGCCGGTGCGGGACTGGGTGAGCAACAACGCCAACCCCATGCCCAGAATGGCCCCGACCAATCCCAGGCGAATTATTTTCCACTCGACCAGCAGAATGCAGCCCGCCGCGATCCAGATACCCGGGACCAGGATGCTCACCACGTCATTGGGATGCAGCCCAAACAGCTTGTCAATGCGCAGCCGGTACACCAGCACGCTGTCAGGATCCAGGAGCGAGCCCACCGGGATGATCTTCACAATGTACGCGCCGGCAATGGCGCCCATCGCCGCCAGGGTCAACATGGCCATGACCATCCGTTGGCGCGTGCGGGCCCCGTCGTACAGCAATACGGCCAGGATCAGCGGCATCGCGGGGACGACCAGCTCATCATAAGTGAACTGGCCGACCGTCCAGCCCTGGCTGGCCAGGATGTTGAAATCCGGCAGACAGATGGCCACGCCGTACAACTGGACCAGGACATACGCGATCACTGACAGGCGCAGGAAGGGGGGCGCATCAAACCGCAGGCCTTCCACTTTCCGCTGCATCGCCCATTGCCACACCACCACCGGAATCAACAGGTTCATGATGCGCAGTCCGCTGATGTCGCCCAGCGGATAGCGGAAGTAATGGTGCTCCTGCAGAACCGAGAACAGGAGGACCCCGCAGAAGGCCTTGAACCAGTCGCGCATTCCGATGGCCACAATGGCAAAGAGTATCAGGAATATGAATGACCAGCGAATCATGCGATAGCATCCGGTGACGTTTGCACCGGCTCCTGCGGGTTTGTTGATCTGTCATGGGTGAGCACAAACACCCCCTGCGCTACGCTTGTGTGCGATCCTATGACCCTACAGCGCAAGATGGACCATTTTCTGTAGCGGCCGGGCTCCGTAC
>JAAXZI010000181.1 GCA_012719955.1 Phycisphaerae bacterium
GCCCCGGCCCCAGCTCTGAACGGTGTCTTCAAGAAGCCAGACGACGAGGAGCAGGACCATGACAATTGCCAGGAGGTACTTTGTGTTCTTACGGAAGAACTTCATCATCGCTCAATTACCAGCCTTCCAGGATCGGTTCTTACCTCTTAAGGACAAAGGGATTTAAGCATAGCTGCGGCACCGCGAAAAACAAGCCCAGCCGTTATTCAGGCCTGAGCAGCCGCCCAAGTCGCCGCCGAGGCGGACAAGCGTCTTCCCACCTCTCTGGCCGCACCCGAAAGAACGGCCACAACCACCCCTCGGATTAAAGGATATTACGACAGAAACGCTCGTATGATTGATTCTGAACAGGCGTTCCTATAATAACCCGCTTGAGACAGACTGGAGGGTGGCCGATAGTCATTGGCGCTGCGGGCCGTTCTCCGGACACCCGCAAGAGGCTTCGGCCAAATCGCCGAGAAGATCAGCGACCGAATGCAAACCTCGTCGAAGCAATGATTTAAGTCACGTGCAGAAGCGGACGACGAATGCCCACGGAAAAACCACGAAAGAACGGACCGGCACTGGTAATTGTTGAGTCGCCAGCCAAGGCGAAGACTATTTCTCGGTATCTCGGGTCGGGATACATCGTCGAATCATCGCTGGGCCACATCCGCGATCTGCCGTCGATGGCGTCGGAAATACCCGCTGAGGTCAAGGATCAGGACTGGGCCCGCATCGGCGTCAATGTCGATGAGGGCTTCAAGCCGCTGTACATCGTTCCGGCCAAGAAAAAACCTCAAGTCAAGAAACTACGGCAGCTTGCAAAGCAGGCATCGGTTCTTTACCTGGCGACTGACGAGGACCGCGAGGGGGAGGCCATCGCCTGGCACCTCAAAGAGGTCTTAGACCCCAAGGTCCCGGTCTGGCGCATGGTCTTTGACGAGATTACGGAAAGCGCGATCCGGGAGGCCCTGCACAATCCCCGCACGCTGGACGAGAAGCTGGTCGATGCGCAGGAGGCCCGGCGGATCCTCGACCGCCTCTACGGCTACGAGGTGTCGCCCGTCCTGTGGCGCAAAATCGGCCCCAAGCTCTCCGCCGGCCGGGTGCAGTCGGTCGCCACGCGGCTCATCGTGGACCGCGAGCGCGAGCGGATGCGTTTCAAGGCCGCCGACTACTGGGACCTCGAAGCGACGTTGAAAAAGCGCACCGGCAACGACCGGGTACTGACCAGACTGATCGAACTGGGCGGCAAACGGATTGCGACCGGCAAGGATTTCGACCCCACCAACGGGCAGCTTAACCCTCAGTCCGATGCCCGCCTGCTTGATGAGGCACTGGCCCGCAGCGTGGCCGACCGCATCCGGTCGGCGACCTTCACGGTGGAGAATGTCAGCGAGAAACCGTTCACCCAACGGCCCCACCCGCCATTCATCACCTCCAGCCTTCAGCAGGAGGCCGCCCGGAAGCTGCGGTTCAGCGTACAGCACACCATGCGGGTGGCGCAGTCGCTCTATGAGAACGGCTACATCACCTACATGCGTACGGATTCAACGCATCTTTCCAGCCAGGCCATCCATGCCGCACGAACCCAGGCGGCTGATCTGTATGGCCAGCAGTATGTGCCCGACGCCCCCCGCCACTATGCGACCAAATCGAAGGGCGCCCAGGAGGCGCACGAGGCGATTCGCCCGGCCGGCGCGACCTTCCGCACGCCCAAGGAGCTGGAAGGCGAGCTGCAGGGCGACATGCTTCGCCTGTACGACCTGATCTGGAAGCGGACTCTCGCTTCGCAAATGAAAGACGCCTCAGGCTCGCGCACGATTGTTCGCTTCGCCACCCCCGCCGGCGAGCACGGAACGGCCGTGTTCATGGCCTCCGGCAAGGTGATCAACTTTGACGGGTTCCTTCGCGCGTATGTGCAGGGTTCTGACGAGGCAGAGGCCGAGGCCGACGACCAGGAACGGATCCTGCCACCCCTGCGACAGGGCGATGCGCTCGACCCGGAAGAGATCAAACCGCAGAAACATACCACCGTGCCGCCGCCGCGATACACGGAAGCCTCACTGATTAAGGAGCTTGAGGAGCGCGGCATCGGCCGGCCATCGACCTATGCGACCATCATCCAGACGGTGCAGGACCGCGGCTACGTGTGGAAAAAAGGTACCGCCCTGGTCCCCACCCTGACCGCCTTCGCCGTCATCAATCTTCTCGAAAAGCATTTCAATGACCTGGTGGATTTTGATTTCACGGCCAAGATGGAGGACGATCTCGACGCCATCGCCTCGGGCAAGCTTTCGTCGACGCCGTGGCTCCAGGCGTTCTATTTCGGCACTTCGTCCGATCAGAACGGGGCGCAGGATTTCAACCGCGTCGGCCTCAAACGCCGGATCAGCGCCGACAGCGAGAAGATCGATCCCCGCGAGATTTCAATGATCCCGCTGGGCATGGACGAAAACGGCCAGCCCGTTATCGCGCGGATTGGCCGGTATGGTCCGTACATCCAGGTCGGCGATAGTGATCAGCGGGTCAATATCCCCGAGGACATCCCCCCGGACGAGCTGAATGTCGAGACCGCCAAGGCACTTCTGGCCCGCTCCACGCAGGGGGCCCAGGTACTCGGGAAAGATCCGGAAACCGGCAAGCCGGTCTACCTCAAGACCGGCCGGTTCGGCCCCTATGTGCAGCTCGGGGACCCGGAACTGACCGAGAAGGGAACCATGAAGCGCGGCGGCAAGCCCAAGATGGCCAGCCTGTGGCCCAGCATGAAGCCCGACTCGATCACCCTCGAGGACGCGTTGATGCTGCTGTCGTTCCCGCGAACGCTCGGCACTCATCCCGAGACGGGAGAGCCGATCACCGTGCAGGACGGAAAGTACGGCCCCTACCTGAAGATGGGAACCGAGACGCGAAGCCTGGCCAGCCATGAACAATTGAAAACTCTGACCCTCGAGGAGGGGCTTGCCCTGCTGGCTCAACCCAAGGGCCGCCAGCGGGCAGCGAGTGCACAGCGTACGGTGACGGAAGTGGGCAAGCATCCCACCAGTGGCGCACCGATTCAGCTCAAGCAGGGACGATTCGGTCCGTACGTCACCGACGGCGTGGTCAACGCCTCGCTGCCCAAGAGTCTGCTGCCCACCGACCTGACGCTGGATAAAGCCGTCGAACTCCTGGCCGCACGCGAGCAGCTCCTTCGCGACCGTGGCGAAGATCCGCGTGCCCCCAAACCCGCGCGTCGTTCAGCCCGCGGGCGAACGACGAAGCGCGCCAAGGTTAAAGAAAGTAAAGGATGAAGGCGGCGTGACGCGCCCGATGGCGTCGAGGGTCAATTCACACAATGCGCGTTTTTCGCGCCGCTTTGCCTCTAATCCGGGTCCTCTTCGCTGCGCGTGCAGGTGGTCACGTCTATAATCATGCGACATGAGCAGTGAGGCTTATGAAGTGGCTGCGCGGTCGTAGCCCCTTTGGCTCTGCGCACACGCCGACCAGGCATGTAAGTTGCTTAATGTCAGCTACTTACAAACCGACTCGGTTGACTTGAAAAGCGACCTCAGCCTATCATCCAACAGATTCGGGCAATAACCGCGTACGACCCGCCGGCCAAGGCCGGCTCTCCGGGCAGCCTAGTCGCCGCAGCCTGCCGGCGCCTGCGCAGGATGGGCTGGAAGGGCTTTCGCCTGCCAGCGGCCCATGCGTGGATCAGAAAGTTCGACTGCTGACCGCAGTCTGGGAGGTATCTGCAGATGGCGACTCGAGACGCGATCCTGTCCATTGTCGACAAAAGCATTGACCAGCAGCAGTTCCTTAATCTCCACTGGGAAGGGACTTTCCAGGACTACCTGCAGCTTGTCGCAGAAAAGCCCTACGTCGCGAGAAACGCCTTCCAACGCATTTACGACATGATCATGTACTTCGGGGCGGAGCGTTACACGTACCTGAAGGAAGACTACATCCGCTACAAATTCTTCAGCGACCTGGTGGAGCACGGTAAAGACGCCATCTTCGGGCTCGACCGTACGCTGATGTCACTGGTGGACTTCTTCAAATCGGCCGCCCACGGGTATGGGACCGATCGACGCATCCTGTTGCTGCACGGGCCGGTGGGCTCGTCCAAGAGCACCATCACCCGCCTGCTCAAGAAGGGCCTGGAGTATTACTCACGACTGGACGAGGGAGCGCTGTACAGCTTTTCCTGGAAGCTGCCGGACGAGAACGGCAACTACACGCTGCACCCCTGCCCCATGCATGAAGAGCCGCTTAAGCTGATTCCCCCGGAGGCCCGCCGGGCGGTGATGGCCTCGCTGAACCAGGACCTTCCCGAAGGGCGAGAGATTCGCATCGAGGGCGAGCTCGACCCGTTCTGCCGGAAGACGTACAACGACTTGCTGCTCAAGTACGACGGCAAGTGGCGCAAGGTGATGGACCACATCGTGGTCCGCCGGATTATTCTCTCCGAGAAGGACCGGGTGGGCATCGGCACCTTCCAGCCCAAGGACGAGAAGAACCAGGACTCCACGGAGCTGACCGGCGACATCAACTACCGCAAGATCGCCGAGTATGGCTCCGACTCCGACCCGCGGGCCTTCAACTTCGACGGCGAGCTCAACATCGCCAACCGCGGCCTGGTGGAATTCATCGAGGTGCTCAAGCTGGACGTGGCCTTCCTCTACGACCTGCTGGGCGCCTCGCAGGAGCACACCATCAAGCCCAAGAAGTTCGCCCAGACCGACATCGACGAGGTTATCGTCGGCCACACCAACGAGCCGGAGTACAAGAAACTTCAGAGCAACGAACTCATGGAAGCCTTCCGCGATCGCACGATCAAGATCGACGTGCCCTACAACATCCGGCTGTCCGACGAGATCAAAATCTACGAGAAGGACTTCAACAAGGAGAAGATCCGCGGCATCCACATCGCCCCGCACTCCATCGAGATGGCGGCTATGTGGGCCGTGCTGACCCGTCTGGCCCCGCCCAAGAAGGCCGGCCTGACGCTCATGCAGAAGCTCAAGCTCTATAACGGCAAGAGCATCCCCGGCTTCACCGAGGACTCCATCCGGGAGCTGCGCGAAGAGGCCCCCCGGGAGGGCATGCAGGGGATCAGCCCGCGCTACATCCAGGACAAGATTTCCAACTGCCTGGTGTCCGACGCGGCCATGCAGGACAAGACCATCAATCCGTTCATGGTCCTCAACGAGCTGGAAATGGGGCTCTCGCACCACAGCCTCATCTCCGACGAGGAGACCAGGAAGCATTATCGCGAGCTGCTCAGCGTGGTTCGCGAGGAATACGAGGATATCGTGAAAGGCGAGGTCCAGCGGGCCATCAGCGCCGACGAGGATGCCATCAAGCGTCTGGCCGCCAATTACATCGAGAACGTGCGGGCCTACACGCAGCATGAGAAGGTTCGCAACAAGTACACCGGCAAGGATGAAGAGCCGGATGAGCGGCTGATGCGCTCCATCGAGGAGAAGATCGACATCCCCGAGTCGCGCAAGGACGACTTCCGCCAGGAGATCATGAACTACATCGGTTCGCTGGCCCTGGACGGCAAGAAGTTCGAATACTACACCAACGCCCGGCTGCAGAAGGCGCTGGAGCTCAAGCTGTTCGAGGATCAGCGCGACACGATCAAGCTCAAGAACATCGTCAGCGGCGTGGTGGATGACGAAACCCAGGCGAAGATCGACGTGGTCAAGCAGCGGCTGATCAAGTACTTCGGGTACAACGAGACCAGCGCTACAGACGTGCTCAATTACGTGGCGAGCATCTTTGCGAGGGGAGACAGCAAGCAGGAGGACTGAATGACCAATGTCTAATGACTGAATGTCTAAAGAATGACGAATGACCAAATGACTAATGCCCCATGTGCAGCGGATGTATTAGTCATTAGACATTAGGGCTTGGACATTCTTTAGACATTAGGATTTAGACATTAGACATTCATTCGGGGTGGTGCAGCTATGGTGCTGAAGATCCACAAAGACCACCAGCGCTTCCGGCAAATCGTCAAGGGGCGCATCCGTGATGACCTCCGCCGGTTCCTGACCCGCGGGGAGCTGATCGGCAAGGAAGGCAAGCACCTGGTGAGCATCCCGGTGCGCGGCATCGATACGCCGACCTTCCGCTACGGCGAAAACGATGACGGCGGCGTGGGCCAGGGCAACGCCAAGGCCGGCGACGCCGTCGGTCCGCCGGACGGCGAGGGCATCGGCCCCGGCGGGACCGAACCCGGCCAGCACATCATGGAAGTGGACATCACGCTCGACGAGCTGGCCGACATTCTCGGCGAGGAACTCAAGCTCCCCAGGATCAAGCCCAAGGGCAAGCACCAGCTCACCAGCACCAAGGACCGCTACAGCGGCATCCGCCAGTCCGGCCCGGAATCGCTGCGTCACTTCAAGCGCACCTTCCGCCGGGCCCTGCGACGGCAGATCATCACCGGAACCTACAACCCCGACCGGCCCCGGATCGTCTTCGAACGCCGCGACAAGATCTACCGGAGCTGGCGCACCGTGCTCCAGCCGCAGTCCAATGCGGTCATCATCTACATGATGGACGTGTCCGGCTCCATGGGGGACGACCAGAAGGAGGTGGTCCGGCTGGAGGCCTTCTGGATCGACGCGTGGCTTCGCCGCAACTACCAGGGCATCGAGAGCCGCTACATCGTGCATGACGTGCGCGCCGCGGAGGTGGACCGCCACACCTTTTTCCACCTGCGCGAGGACGGCGGCACCAAGATCTCCAGCGCGTTCAAGTGCGCCCGCGACCTCATCGAGGCCCGCTACGCGTCCGACGAGTGGAACATCTACCTGTTCCATTTCAGCGACGGCGATAACAGCAGCGAGTCGGACAACCGCGAGTGCTGCCGGATCCTCCAGGATCAACTGCTGCCCCGGGTCAACATGTTCGGGTACTGCCAGGTGGCCAGCGCCTACGGCAGCGGCAACTTCATCAACGTGCTCCACGAGCACTTCAGCCAGAACGAGTCGGTGATTACATCGCGCGTGAATTCCAAAGAGGACATTTATGACAGTATCAAGGCGTTTTTCACGCCTGGGAAGTAGCGGACAAGGAGACAAGGGGACAAGGAGACAAGGAGAACAAACCTCGCCCTGCGTTTCTTCTCCTTGTCCCCTTGTCTCCTGGTCTCCTTGTCGGGATTGCAACAAATAAGAGCTACTGGAGGCACGGGTCTCTGCTATGTCCACCAGGTTGCCCAAAGAAATCGCCGAGCAGGTTGTGACCATCGCGGAGCTGGCCCGCGAGGAGGGGCTGGACTTCTTCCAGACCATCTTCGAGCTGCTCGACGCCGACCAGATCAACCAGATCGCCGCCTACGGCGGGTTCCCCCAGCGCTATCCGCACTGGCGGTTCGGCATGGAATACGAACGGCTGCGCAAATCGCACAGCTACGGTCTGTCGCGCATCTACGAGATGGTGATCAACAACGATCCCTGCTACGCCTACCTGCTCAACGACAACGCCATGGTCGATCACAAAACGGTGATCGCCCACGTCTACGCCCACTGCGACTTCTTCAAGAACAACATCTGGTTCCAGCACACCAACCGCAAGATGATGGACGAGATGGCCAACCACGCCACCCGGGTGCGCCGCTACATCGACCGCCACGGCTTCGAAGAGGTCGAGCGGTTCATCGACGTGTGCCTCTCCATCGAAGACCTGATCGACCCCTATTCGCCGTTCATGCGTCGTACGCCGATGGAGCATCCACACACCGCCGACCGCCAGCGCGGCGTCGAGAACGGCATCACCCGGTACCCGGCCAAGGGTTACATGGATCGCTTCATCAATCCGCCGGAAACCATCCAGGCCCAGCGGAAGAAGCTGCACGCGGAAAAGGCCCGGGAGCGCCGCGTCGAGCCGGTCAAGCCGCTGCGCGACGTGCTGCTGTACATGATCGAGAACGCGCCGCTGGAAGACTGGCAGGCTGATGTGCTGGCCATCATCCGCGAAGAGGCCTATTACTACGCGCCGCAGGGCCAGACCAAGATCATGAACGAGGGCTGGGCCACCTACTGGCACTCCCATCTGATGACCCGCTACTGCCTGCGGGACGACGAGCTGATCACCTACTGCGACCATCATTCCGGGACGGTGGCCAGCGCCCCCGGGCGGCTCAACCCTTACAAGATCGGTCTGGAACTGCTCCGCGACATCGAGTACCGCTGGAACACCGGGCGGTATGGGAAGGAATGGGAGGAGCTGGACGACGTCGAAAAACGGCGCAACTGGGGCAAGGACAAGAACCCCATGCCCCGGGTCAAGGGCAAGGAATCGCCCGGCCGGGAGAAGATCTTCCAGGTTCGCAAAATCCACAACGACGTGACTTTCATCGACGAGTTTCTGACCCCCGAGTTCGTGGACCGGCACAACCTGTACCACTACCGCTACGACCCCACCACCGGCCGGATGGTGGTGGTCAATCGCGACTTCGACAAGATCAAGCGCCAGCTCCTCTTCTCACTGTCCAACCATGGCCGGCCGTACATTTACGTGGTGGACGGCAACTACGCCAACCGCGGCGAGTTGTACCTGGCCCACAAGCACAACGGGGTGGACCTGCAGATCAAATACGCCGTGGAAACGCTCAAGAACCTCCACAAAATCTGGGGCCGGCCGGTGCATTTGCAGGCTAGGATCGACGATGAAATGGTCCTTTTCAGCTACGACGGGCACCAGTCCAACCAGCAGACCATCACTGAGGATTTGCCCAAGCCGGCACACGATGTGTGATCATTCGTTCCACCTGTAACCCGCCCTTCTCACATGACTCACCACGGAGACACTGAGAGCACGGAGAATACAGGGCTTTGGGTAAGAGAGGCAGGGCCTCGCCCTGCACGGGCTGAGCGATTCCGGTTAACTCTTATCTCTCGTGCAATCGATGAATTGAATTCTTCTCTGTGTCGTCCGTGTCTCCGTGGTAAGAAAAGCGGGATAAGTCATTGACGGGCAACCACTTAAGATATTGAAATACTGCATAATTTGCAGGGCCGGATGTTTCTTGGATAAAAACACTTGACAAATGATTCCAGCTGAGCTAACGTAAACGGCAAGACGACTTCAATTCTGACCCGGTTCGTCATGGCAAGAGCATGGCGGGTCTCACCGGGAGTCGTCCTGAAGAGGGAGAGAGAGAATGACACGGTCTGCTCGCCCGCAGCACCTGTGGCTGGCACGCGCGGCCACAGGCACTCCTGCAATCGCTTTTCTTCTGTTGAATTGCCTCGCCATCCCGGCATCGGCGGTAACTGTCGGCCTTGATTATCTCCTGAGCGATCCGGCGCATTACCTGGACTCGGGGGACAAGCGATTCAGCAATTTCACCGTCACCGCTTTGCCGGGCACCATCAACACGGCCGATATCGAGGTTGAGGCCATCCAGCAGGGCAGCGACTACGGATTTCGGATGGCAGGCACGCTGGGCGGGCCGATCATCTCCGCGCCGGCCGGCGGCTTCGCGGACTTCGTGCTTACTTTCAACGTCCAGACGCTCGATCCGCAGCAGTTGATCCAGGGGGTCGGCCTGAGCATCGAGGCCGCAGCTCCGCCGGGCGGATGGGCCGAGGTGGTGGAGAGAGTATGGGATTTGAACCAGTCCGTTCTGCTGGGCACGCTGGCGGTTGACACCATCAACACGACCGATCAGCTCCAGTTGCCCCAGCCCTACGCTCAGCTCCATATCGACAAGGATTTCCTGGTGATCGGCACGGTATCTGACGGAGCATCGATCAGCTCGATGGTCCAGGTCTTCCCGCAGACTCCGGAACCGGCCACGCTGGCCCTGCTGGGCTGCGGCGCGGTTTTGCTGGTTCGTCGGCGCAGGCTGTCAACGCTCGTTCCGGCCCTGGCCGGCCTGACCTTCGTCACGGCCATCGCCTTGTCGCCCGCAACGGCGGATGCCGCGGTGCTGAAGGATTTGATCGATACCAATGGCAGCATCACCTTTGGCAATTTGACCTTCAGCGACTTCGGCTGGAGCATCGACACGGTGACGAGTCAGGGAAACTATGTCGCCGACCCCGCAAGAATCGACGTTTCAGGGCGTACCCTGAACGGGATGGATGGGCTGCGTTTCTCAGGCGGGATGGCGGCGATAGCGACGGTTAACCCCGATTCCCAGCTTCATGCCCGCATCACCTACAAGGTGACCGCGACACCGCCGTTTCTACTCCACGACGTCGAGCTGGGGTTCAACGGACGAACCACCCTTGATGGCAGCGCGGTCGTCCTGGAAGAGGTTCGAGACGCAAGCGACGCGCTCCTGGGCTCCGCCTTCGTTCAAGCCTTATCGCCGCTGACCGCAAGCGCCATCCTCTCGGCTGACGTCCAGTCCGCCTGGATCACCAAGCAGATTGACTTGTGGGGCGGCCAGTCGGGAACGTCAACCATTTCGATTATCGACCAGGCCTTCTCGGTCATACCCGAGCCGAGCACCGTCGCAGCGATTGGGCTGGGAACATTCATCCTGCTGCAAATACGCAGACGCGCCTGACGGGGGCATGACGTAAGTCACCCCCCCTTGCCAAGGGGGGTGAAGATGCAGCCATCGGTCATCCCGTGCTGATGCCGAATACCTCCACCGGTCGCGCAATTCGCCGGAACGTGGCCGTGCCGACCGACACGGTGTCCCAGCTTGCCGAGCGTGGCCGGCAGTGCTCCTGGTATTCGGCCAGGGTGACCACGAGGAAGGCGTAATACTCCTCACGGAAGACATGGGGCCGGACGGCCGGCCAGCGGTCGGGCGGACCATCCAGCAGATACGCAAATACGAAACAGGCTTCGAAACCGGCGCCGAAGACCGTCTCCCACTCGCGCAGGCCGATGAGGTCTTCCCGGGTCACCCAGTTTTCCCAGTAACGCCGGGCCCCATCTTCAGTGATGTATGGGAACTGGCGGCCCTTGACGTCCACGATCCAGTGACGCCTGCCGGGGGCATAGACGATGAGATCGAACGACTTGATCTTCTCGCCGGCGAAGAGGATGCGGCGCGTCTCGTCCACCGGCACGTAAGGCACCCCCCTGCTGCGCAGGTAATCCATGAAGGCGGCTTCGTAATGGATGTTCTTGCGCGTCATCTTGAACCGCCGAATAAACTGGCAACACGACGGGCAATGACTAATGTCTAAGCTCTAATGTCTAAAGAATGTCCAAGCCCTAATGACTAACAGGCACCCCCGCCCTGTTGGACATTAGTCATTGTGTCATTCGTCATTCCTTAGACATTGATCATTAGACATTAGGCATTCATACGCTTGGCGGTCAGTGGTCAATTGTTTGGTTCTTGGTTCTTGGTCCTTAGTCACTAGACATTGGACATTCTCTGCGCCGTTCCTCTCTCCCCTATCCCCTTGTCCCC
>JAAXZI010000182.1 GCA_012719955.1 Phycisphaerae bacterium
GTGTGAGAGATGGAGAGTGGGAGAGATGGAGAGATGAGGGGGCGGGAGGACGTAGAGACAGGGGGACAGGGAGACAAGGGGACAAGGAGAAGAGGGCAAGGGGTGCCGGGCTGAGGGGTGAAGGGATCGGAGCCCTGCGCGGAAATCCTTTCATTGCGAAGAACCTCGTCCGCCTTGCTGCCGGACGGTACAATCACCGCTTATGGGCAGCGGTATTCGCGACCATTCGCGCGTTCTCCGGAGCTTCCCGGAGCTGCGGCTTCTCCAGGACCCGCTCGAACGGCAGACCGTCTGGAACGCGGCGTGGCGCATCCTGCGCTGGCGATACGCCGGCGTAATGATACTGTTAGTTGCCGTTGTGATGCCGCTGAGCATGATGGCCGGAGCAGGCCTGGCCAGGATCCTGGGCGCAAACACACTCTTGAACAGAGGCTTCATCTCCGGCTTGACCGGCGGCCTGACGGGTATCGTGATCTCTTTCCTGGCCGTGCGAATCTGCTTCCGTAGGCTGCAGCGAACGATTCGAGAACTGCTCGTAAGCCGTGGCGTGGCCGTGTGTATCCAGTGTGGTTACGACTTGCAGGGCCAAGTCGAGCCCCGTTGCCCGGAATGCGGTACTGCCTTCGATTTGAAACTCCTGAACCCCCAGAACATTGGAGCTATTCATGAACAATGACCTGACCCGCCGTGGATTTATGAAGCAGTCATTGGCCCTTGCGGCCGCCGCCGGTTTGGCGCGGGCCGAAGGTCAGGCCACGCAACCGACCGGCGCCGGCGCCGGCTCCGTACGGCTGGGCGGGCCTGTCTTCAACGCTCCTCAGGACCCCGAGGAGCTGGCCCTCGCCCACCGCAAGCTCGGCTATCGCGGCGCATACTGCCCCCATGTGGATCTCAACGACAAGGAGCGTATCCGCGACATCGAGCGGGCTTTCAAGAAGCACGACGTGGTCATCGCCGAGGTCGGCCGGTGGGTCAACCTGCTCGACGCCGATCCGGCCAAGCGCGCGGCCCATCTCAAGGCGGTCACGGAGGGCCTGGCCCTGGCGGACGCGATCGGGGCCCGCTGCTGCGTGGACATTGCCGGATCGTTCAGCACCAAGGAGTGGTTCGGCCCGCACCCGGACAACCTCAGTGAGCGGTTCTTCGACGCCGCCGTCGAGAATGCCCGCAAGATCATTGATGCGGTCAAACCCAGGCGGGCCAAGTTCTGCTACGAGATGATGGGCTGGGCGTTGCCCGATTCGCCGGATGCGTACCTGAAGATGATCAAGGCCATCGACCGCGAAGGCTTCGGCGTGCATCTCGACCCGGCCAACCTGGTGAATTCGCCCCGGCGGCTCTACCGCAACACCACCCTGCTCAATAGGTGCTTCGACAAGCTGGGGCCGTATATCACGAGCTGCCATGCAAAGGACCTCGCACGGAAAGTCGAAATGAACGTGCATTTCGTCGAGGTCGCCCCGGGAGACGGCGAGATGGATTTCACCACTTATCTCCAACGCCTGGCGAAACTGCCGCAGCAGCCGCCGCTGATGATCGAGCACATGCCCGACGAGGCGACCTACCGCAAGGCGGCACGGTATCTGCTGGAGCTGGGGCCGAAGGTCGGGGTCCGATTTGAATAGGAATCACACTGCAGCGCAAAGTCGTACCGGCCGGGCCGGGTACCCGGCAAGAGCCGGGTGCCGGCCGTTATATGGGCAAAACGGCCGGTACGGAGCCTGGCCGCTACAGAAAATGACGCACCTTGCGCTGTAGGGAATCGGGATCCCATGCCGCCGAGCCCGCGCTCAGTTACAATAACAATAATGTGCCCTGCCAGTCCCCAGGCAGGAGATGAAATTTCCGTCGGCAGGCATACGGATCATTAACATAGAGTAAACGCGTTCTTAACAAAGCGGACGTATACATGTCGCCCATGTCGACACGCAAATCGATTCTCATCGTTGAGGATGAAGCCGACCTGGCGAATCTGGTCCGCCACCACCTTGAACAGGAAGGCTATGAGTGCCGGACAGCCTTCGATGGGCCGACGGCACTGGCCGAAGCACGCCACCGCGCGCCCGATCTGATCCTTCTCGACCGCATGCTGCCGGGCCTGAGCGGCGACGAGGTTCTGTCCCAGATTCGCCACGAGCATCGCGGGGCCAACATCCCCGTGATCATGCTGACGGCCAAAGCCGATGAAACCGACCAGCTTGTCGGTTTCGCCCTGGGAGCGGACGATTACGTTCCCAAGCCCTTCTCGATGAAGCTGCTCCTGGCGCGGGTGGCCGCCCTTCTGCGGCGGGCGGAAGCCGGCAAGAAGGATCCGGAGGTGCTCTCGGTCGGTCCCATCACCCTCGATGCGGGCCGGTATGAAGTGACGGTGGCGGGCCGGCCGGTTATGCTGACCACCACCGAGTTCCGGCTGTTGCGGGCATTGATGGCAGCCAACGGACGGGTCTTGAGTCGCAGCCAGATGATTGATTCCGTGCTGGGTACGGGTGTGGCCGTGACCGATCGTACCATCGACGTACACATCACCGCCGTACGCAAAAAGCTCCTGCAAGCCGGCGGGTGGATCCAGACGATTCGCGGGGTCGGTTACGCGTTCAGGAAGCCGGATGAGGATTGAAGGACAGGAGGGCCGACGGCCACCGATCAGAGACGAACCGGCCGCCCATGCCTCGTCCGCCGGCTCCTACTATGCTCTGTTTTCCTCCTCGGGTGAGTCATGATGGGCCCGGGCCGACTTTTCTGGAAATTGTTTCTCGGCAACGTGCTGCTGATGGCGCTGGTGGTGGTCACTTGCGTGTGGTTCATCAGCCGTGAGGTGGAACACGGCCAGGATCGCGAACTGACCCGCACGCTGCAGGTGCAGGCGGCGGCCCTGCGCGCGATGTTCGACGATCGCTTCGACCGGCAACACGCGGACCAGCTTGACCAATTGCTCAAACGGATCGGGCATGAGCAGAAAGAGCGTATCCGTATCACGCTCATTCTGGCGGACGGCTCGGTGCTGGCCGATTCGGAAGCGGATCCCGAGAGCATGGGATCGCACGCCGGCCGGAAGGAAGTCAGCGAGGCCATGCACGCCGGCTGGGGCAAGGACGTCCGCCTCTCCCAGACTCTGGACGGCATGGCCAAATATGTGGCTGTGGCGGTGGGCGCCGCCGACTCCCCGGGGCACAAGCCCAAGGGCGTCGTGCGTGTGGCCATGCCAATCCGCACCATTCGCGATCAGGTCGGCTCCATGCAGCGGCTCATCTGGGGCAGCGGCCTGCTGGCCCTCGTGGCGGTGACCATTCTGGCTCTGGGTCTGGCTCAGTTGTGGAGCCGGCCCATCCGGCGAATCACGCTGGCCGCCCGGGGGCTGTCCCGTGGCGATCTCTCCGCTTCGGTGCGCGTGGGCGGATCGGACGAACTGGCCACCCTGGCCCAGTCGCTCAATGAAATGCGGATGCGCCTGGCCGGTCAGCTCGCCACCATCGACCGGCAGCGGCGCACGCTCGAATCGCTGCTGGCCCAGTTGCACGAAGGCGTCATCGTCGCGGGGCCGGACGGGCGGATCCTGCTCATCAACCCGGCTGCCGCACGGATGCTCGGGCTCCCGTCAGAGCCGGCGGAAACCATCGCGCGGTTGCACGGCCATGCGGTCGAGGAGTGTATCCCCCGCCACGAGCTCCAACAGATGCTGCTCCCGCGGCCCGGACGAAGCGCGTCCAGACAGGGCTCCGGGGAGGCGGACACGCTTCGGGAGGTGCGATTGCCCTCGGAACACAACGGCCCGGATCGGGCCCTGCTGGCCCGGGCCTCGGACATCATCCTGCCGTCGTTCAGGCAGGAGGAAGAGCGGGAGGAAGGCAGCCGCCCGCCGCGCCCCGGCCGGCTGCTGGTGCTCACTGATGTGACCGAGCTCACCCGGGTCATTCAGGTGAAGGCGGATTTCGCCGCCAATGCCTCTCATGAACTCCGAACCCCTCTTTCCGCCATCCGGGCAGCAGTCGAGACGCTGCAGGGAACTGACCTCGCGCAAGCCCCCCAGCAGGGCCGGTCCCTCATCGAAATGATCGATCGGCACAGCCGGCGGTTGGAGCTGCTGGTGACCGACCTGCTGGAGCTCTCACGGCTGGAGAGCGCACCGGCACCATTTAAACCAGCGGAGATTCGGACCGGCGACTTGTTCTCCGAGCTCTACCAGCGACATGCGGAGGCCCTGACCGCCAAAACGCTTCACTGGAACGTGAATGTGCCGGCCCACCTGGACCGCATGATTGCCAATCCGCACCTGGTCCGGATCGCGCTGAATAACTTGGTGGACAACGCAATCAAGTTCACCGACCCCGGCGGGCGGATCGACATTACCTGTGACGAGGCGCCCGCGACCGCCGACAGACCGCGGGCGGTGCTCATCACGGTCGCGGATACCGGCTGCGGCATCCCGCTCGATGAACAGGATCGGGTCTTCGAGCGTTTCTACCAGGTGGAACGCGCCCGCTCCGGGTCCACGGCACGGGGCACCGGCCTGGGGCTGTCCATCGTCAGGCACGCGGTGGCGGCCATGAAAGGCACCGTTGAGCTGCACAGCGAGCCCGGCAAGGGCACGACCGTGCGCATCGCCATCCCTCAGCCCCCGGCCGGCACTTCTTAGCTAAATCTTAATCATCACCAAACACAGCGGTAACAGTGCCCTTCTATGCTGCGCTTAGAATCCCCTGGACGCGGGATGGCCTCTGACGAGCCGGAAGAGGAACCCTATGAGCGCTCATTTTGTCGAACTGCTGGACCTGCTTCGCCGCCGTTCGCTACGGATGGCCAGTGCGGTCGAGGACATGCTGGATGAGGCGTGCACGGCCGCGCTGCGGGCGGACCACGCCCTGGCCCGGCGGGTCATCGCGCGCGACGTGGAAATCGATGCGGAAGAGGTCGCCATCGAGGCGGAGGTCATCCGGCTGATCACCCTGTTCCAACCCATGGCCTCGGACATGCGGCTGTTAACCACGGTCCTGAAAGTCAACAATGACCTCGAGCGTGTGGCCGACTGCGCGGTCAATATCGCCCAGCGCGCCCGGCACATCGACAGTCCAGGCATGGCCGGCAGCGCTGAGGATGTCAAAGAAATCGCACAGGGGGCCATGCGGATGCTGCGCGGCGCCCTGAAGGCCTACGCGGCCGAAGATTGCGAGGCGGCACGCACGCTGTTGGAGGAAGATGCCGTCATCGACGCTTTTTATGGCGAGCTGATACGCAAGCTCGCCGCCGCGGCCAGCCGTTCTCCCGAATTGATGACCACCCACCTGGATGTGTTCTCCATCGCCAAGAATCTCGAACGGATCGCCGATCACGCCACCAATATCGCCGAGGACGTGATCTTCCTGCATACCGGCGAGATCGTGCGTCATCACCTGCCGGCCGCGGAGGCCGATCCTCCCTCTCAGAAGAGGTAATTGCATGCCGCGCAAGTTGGTTCGGCCATTCATCCTGCTCAGCGTGTTCGCCGGCCTCTGCGGCCTGTTCTCCTTCGGCTGCCCGCAGGACCAGCGGAAGACGGTCAAGGTCATGGGGTCTACCTCCATCCAGCCGTTTGCCGAAGAACTCGGGCGGGAATTCGAGGCAAAGCACCCCGGCCGCAAGGCGCAGGTGGAGGGCGGCGGATCCACCGCCGGCATTCAGGCGCTGGCCGACGGACTGGCCGACATCGGCATGTGTTCCCGCCGCTTGAAGGAGGACGAGGCCGACCGGTTCACCCCCGTGCTCATCGCCCGCGACGGACTGGCCATCATCGTTCACCCGAGCAACCCGGTGGATGATCTGAGTGTCGAACAGCTTCGCGGGCTCTTCTCCGGGAGCATCACCAACTGGAAGGACGTGGGCGGCAACGATGCCCCCGTGCGGATCGTCTCGCGCGAGGAAGGCTCCGGCACGCGCGAAGCCTTCATGAACCTGGTGATGGGCAAGACGCGCGTCGCCCGCCGGGCCATGGTCCAGGCCTCCAATGGGGCCATTGCGGCCATGGTCAGGAGCGATCCGTCGGCCATCGGCTACATGTCGCTCGGCCAGATCGGCAACGATCTCAAGACCGTGCGTGTGAATCATGAAGCACCGACCGCCGAAAGCGTCCTGGCGGGCAGGTACAAGCTGGCCCGGCCGTTCCTGTTCGTCACCAGCGGAAAGCCGGGGCCCGACGCACAGGCGTTTATTGATTTCGTCCTCTCGGCCGAAGGCCAGGAGATTCTGGAAAGCGAAGGACTGATCCGAGTCAAATGAAACAGGACAAGCTGATCAAGGCGATTCTCATGGCGGTCGCGCTGTCCGCTATCGGTGGACTGGGGCTGATCACCCTCTTCATCTTCAAAGAGGGCCTGCCCATCATCCTTCAGATAGGCGTGGCGGATTTCTTCTGCTCCACGGACTGGTCGCCCGGCGAGCAGCGGTTCGGCATTCTCTCCATGATCGTCGGGTCGGTGGCCGTGACGCTCGGGGCCATGGCCATCGGCGTCGTGTTCAGTCTCGGGCTGGCCATCGTCTTGACCCAGTTCTGCCCACCGAAGGTGGCCGGCGTGCTCAAGCCGCTGATCGAGCTGCTGGCCGGCATTCCCTCCGTCGTCTATGGCTTCATCGGCATGGTCACCATTATTCCGCTCATCCGCGAGTACGTCGGCGGCCCGGGCTTTTCGGTGCTGGCGGCCTCCATCGTGCTGGGCATCATGGTGCTGCCGACAGTCACCAGTATCTCCATCGACGCTCTCAACGCCGTGCCTCGTTCCTTCTGGGAGGGATCCGTCGCCCTGGGGGCGACCCGCTGGCAAACCACGCACATGCTGCTGCTCAAGGCGGCTCGATCCGGCATTCTCGCGGCGATCATCCTGGGCATGGGCCGCGCGATCGGTGAGACCATGGCCGTCATCATGGTCACCGGAAACAGCTTGGAAATACCCCGCGCGATCACCGATCCGGTCCGGACACTGACCAGCAACATCGCCCTGGAAATGAACTACGCCACCGGCCAGCACCGCAAGGCCCTCTTCGCCACGGGCGTCACCCTGTTCATCATCATCATGGCCCTCAACACGCTGGCCATGGCCGTCTCACGCCGGCGCGTGGCCGGAGGTGGGAACCGATGAAGCTTGCTCCCACGGCCCCCCTGCCGCCCGTCCCCGCTTCCGAACGCCGCAACGCCGCCCGGCGAATCAGGCTGATGCCCTCACCGACCGTCACCGAGCGGATCGTCGTCGCCCTGCTGTGGGCCATGGCCGCGATCACCATTGCCGTGCTGGTCTTCATCATCGGGTATATCCTCCTGCACGGGCTGCCGCACGTCACCTGGAGCTTCCTGACGGAATCGCCCCGTCGGATGGGCCGGGAAGGCGGCGTGCTGCCGATGATCGTGGGCACGGTGCTGGTGACGGGATTGGCCGTCCTGATCGCCGCTCCCATCGGCGTGGCGACGGCCGTTTATCTCACCGAATATACCGCGGAGGGTCGTCTCACCGCCGTGATCCGCTTCGGGGCCGACTGCCTGGCTGGTATTCCGTCCATCGTTTTCGGGCTGTTCGGCTTTGTTTTCTTCGCGATTACCCTGGGGCTGGGCCTGTCCATTCTGTCCGGCGCGCTAACCCTGGCCCTGATGGTGCTGCCCACCATCATCCGCACCAGCGAGGAAGCCATCCGAGCCGTGCCCTACGCCTACCGTGAGGCCAGCTTCGGACTGGGCAGCACCCGCTGGCAGACCACCCTGTACGTGGTGCTTCGGTCGGCCCTGCCCGGCATCAGCACCGGCGTGGTGCTCTCGGTGGGCCGGAGCATCAGCGAGACGGCCGCGGTCATGCTGACCGCGGGCTCAGCCCTGGGGCTGCCCGACTCCCTGTTTGATTCGTCGCGAACGCTGGCCCTGCATTTCTATTACCTCGCCCAGGAGAACATCTCGGAGGCCAACGCTTACGCGACCGCGGCCGTACTGGTGATGGCTATTCTGGCCATCAACCTGTTCGCCTATTGGCTCATGAGAAGGTTTATCGCACGGGGAGGACACCATGCCTGAACTCCAGACGCAACCTGTGTTTCACGCCCGGGAGGTCGAAAGCAGCCGGCCTTCAAGGCCCTGCTTCGACGCGCCCCCGGCCCACCGCCCCGCACGCGACACCGGTGAGCAAACCGCCGAACCGGCCAGGCCGAAGATCTCCGTGCGCAACTTCACCGCGTGTTTCAACGACGTCCCGGGAATTCGTAACCTCACTCTGGACATCTTCCCCCGCGAACGTCTGGCCATCATCGGGCCGGCCTCCAGCGGCAAGACCACCTTCCTGCGCAGCCTGAACCGCCTGAATGACCTGGAACGGGCTTTCACGTGCTCGGGCCAGATCCTGCTGGACGGCGAGGACATCTACGGCCCCGAAATCGACGTGGCGGCCTTGCGCCGGCGCGTGGGGATGGTCTATGCGGTGCCGGTGCCGCTGCCGTGGTCCATCTATGAGAATCTGGTCTACGGCCTGAAGCTGGCGGGAGTGCGCGACCGTCAAATCCTCGACCAGCGTGTGGAAACCTCGCTGAAAGAGGCGGTGCTCTGGGACGAGGTCAAGGATCGCCTCAAGGAACCGGCCCACAACCTTTCCGGCGGGCAACAACAACGCCTCTGCCTGGCACGGGTGCTGATGCTCGATCCCGAGGTGCTGGTTCTGGATGAGCCCTGCTCGGGCCTGGACCCTATCTCAACCGGCAAAATCGAAGACGCTCTGCTCGAATTGAAAGCCAAACACACCATCGTGCTGGTCACCAACAACACCAAGCAGGCAGCCCGGGCCTCTGACCGGACCGCCTTTTTCCTGATGGGAGAGCTCGTCGAGGTGGGGCCCACGGCGGATGTATTCACCCGGCCGCGCGACCGGCGCACCAACAGTTACCTCGTCGGGCAGTTCGGATGACAGACGCCATGGAATATAAGCTGCAAGCCTCTTCGCTGAACCTCTACTACGGCCGCTTCCATGCCCTCAAGAACATCAACATCGGCATCCGGCCGCGGTCGATCACGGCCATCATCGGCCCCTCCGGCTGCGGCAAGTCCACCCTGCTGCGCTGTTTCAACCGGCTGAACGATATCATCAAAAGCGCGCGGGTGACCGGCCGGATCCTGCTGGACGGGGCGGACATCTTCAATTCGGGCATCGGCCTCACGCAGCTTCGCCGCCGGGTGGGCATGGTCTTTCAGCGACCCAACCCGTTTCCCCTGTCGATATTCGATAATCTCGCCTACGGCCCACGGGTTCACGGCATGAGGGACCGCGAAGAACTCGAGATGATCGTCGAGAACAGCCTCCGCGCCACCATGCTGTGGGACGACCTGAAGGACCGGCTGAACGCCCCCGCGCTTTCTCTCTCGCCCGAACAGCAACAGCGGCTGTGCATCTCCCGGCTGGTGGCGGTTGAACCGGAGGTCCTGCTCATGGACGAACCCTGCTCCGCGCTGGATCCCTTCGCGACCGCCCACATCGAGGATCTCATGCGCAAGCTTGCGGAGCAATACACCATCGTCATCGTGACCCACAACATGCAGCAGGCCGCGCGCGTCTCGACCGAGACGGCATTCATGCTGCTGGGCGAGCTGGTGGAGTTTGGAGATACTACCCAGATCTTCCAGAATCCACGGCAGAAGAAAACGGAAGAATACGTATCGGGGCGTTACGGCTAATACGGACTTTGAATGAATCTCGTGCGTCGGGCGCCCCACTTCTTCCGGGTGGCCCACCTCTTCAGAGGTGGGTTCACGATTTGGACAACCAATGAGGGTGCCGACGGCATCAACCGCAAGCTTTACCAGGGGTTCCGCTTCGCTCCACCCCTGGCTACTTTCTCGCCGCCCCTGCGGGGCGTGTGTCCACCTGAAGGTGGCGGTCTGTGGTGCGCTCAATGCCCTTTTTCTTATTCTGTCCGATTGAAGCCGGCTTCAGTCGGATTTGCCCACCATTGCCGGTTTAGTCTCTCAAAAGTCATCAGAGGTGGGGGCACGAAGATTCAAACGCTCCGCAGCGTGGAGACCAGCAACGCGGCAGGAACCTGCCCAAGTTTACAACGGAAACCGCATAAGGCCCGATGTTCCACCAGCAATACCCATCGACCCTACAGCGCAAACTGGGCCATTTTCTGTAGCGGCCGGGCCGGGTACCCGGCGAAAGCTGGGGGCCGGCCGTTTTACGGGCAAAACGGCCGGTACGGAGCCCGGCCGCTACGACCTTGCGCTGTAGCGTCTGGTCTTTCCCCCCGCTACCGGCACTGCTCATCGTACGGACGACCCGGCCCGGACATGCAGCCCTCGAAAATCTCCAGGTCGGCGGCGTCAATATCGCCATCGCCGTCGAGCTCCGCCCGGGCGCAGTCGGAACCGGGTGCGGGCAGGAGGCCCAGGCAACGCTGCAGGATCCCGAAATCGGATTGATCCACGTCGCCGTCCAGGTCGAAATCACCATGGCTCCACTCGCAGAAATCGGACAGACCGTCGCCGTCCTCGTCCCAGCCGGGCTCGCACTCGTCCGGCTGTCCGTTGCCGTTGCAATCCCGGCTCGTGCCGACGCTCACATCGACCGTATCGGGAACGCCGTTGCCATTGCAGTCCAGAGGCTCAAAGTCCAGCGTCATCCGGTAAAGCTGCGGCCCGGTGGGCGTATTGGTTTCAAAAACGCGGATGTAATAGTCCCCCGCCGCCGGCAGAAACACCGAGGCGACGGTCTCCGCCTGGCCGGCCGGCTGCGCCGAGGCCATGGCCAGGACATTGGCGTTCGCATCCGTTACCACGACGCCCAGGTCAGCCAGGGCCAGGCTGTTGATGATGGTGCCGCTGCTGCAGGATCCGTCGCTGTTCTGCGGACTGGAATCGTACGAGAGCCCTACGGGAGCGATCGTCAGCGAAAGCCCCGCGCTGGCGGTCAGGCCAAAACGGAAGTAGTCCTCCTCGCCGTTGCCATCCACACTTAAGCGCGAGCCGTTGCTGACCGTCGGCATCATCAGATCGCCGAAGCTCAGCGCCGTGCCGGGGCTGAACATCCCGAGGTACGCGGCCGTCGCGATCGTGTTGTTGTCCTCGAAGGGGTCGCCGTAGAGATAGTGTATGGCGCGAATGTCGTCGTGCTGCGGTCCGTCAAAGGAACTGTTCAGGTACGGCTCCATAAGCTTGGTACCGTTCACCGGACACACGTGGTAGAGCCCCAGTCCGTGCCCATGTTCATGCATGATGACGTTGCGCATGAAACGGAAGTTGTCGGCGGAGGCGGCCCAATTCTCATTCGCGTCGAGCACCATGTCGCCATTGGAGGGGTAGTAGTTGTAGGCCAGGAGGTTATACGGGCCGTCGAGGGGAATCATGCCGATACGGATATCGCCCCGGGTCGAACTGCGGCTGCTGCCGAAAGCCGCGCCGTCGTCCCAGTCGTTGCTGCCCTGTCTGACGCGGGTATAAGACACGCCGGACAGCGCCTCCCACCGGGCCAAGGAGGCCTCGATCAGGGAAATCCACTTCTGGCGTCCGCCCTGTGCGGCGAACTTCGCGTCCATCGTTTGGAACAACTGGCTCGGGAGGCCCTCACTGCCCCAGGGCACACCGTCCGGAACGAGGCTCCAGGTCAAGGCCCGGGGGCTGCCCAGCGTCCCCGACCATCGCCCTCCCGCGTAAAATCCGGGATTGATCTTGCCCTGACGCCGGTTCCAGGCGTCGATGGTTTCCTGCGGGGTGCCGGGAGCGAAACAGTAAACCGGCCCGCCATCCGATTGGGCCCAGGCAGAACCGCACAGGCCCCAGGTGAGTCCCAGCAGGACCAATAGTACAGGCGCGGGCATCCAGCCCCTGCGTTGATGAAACACGCGCATACCTCCCGATGGCGGCCAGGTTGGCGTCGGTCCGGCTGCGCTTTCCCGGCTACAGAGCGTCCTGTTGTGGTCCCGCCCCCCGCTTCGGCATGACTGCCGCATTGTCGGGCTTATCGCCGGGGAAGGTCAATACTTCTACGCGGGGTTAAAACCCCCTTTTGGAAGGATGAAAAACGCGCTTTCTCCATACGGGAGAAGCATCCGGAGGTAGATCGCCCCCATCCCCATTCCCTGGCTCTCATTCCTCCGAAGCTCGCTCAGCAGACTGTGTGGCATGGGCGGGATACCGGCCCCACACCTGCCGGGAGAGGCTTTTGGCCGCATGCTTCTACCCTGCAGCGCAAAACGGGCCATTTTCTGTGCCGGCCGTTTTGCCCGTTAAACGGCCGGTACGAAGCCCGGCTGCCACGACCTTGCGATGCAGTGTTCTACTACATCCCCCTCTTTTCCTCTCACCGACTCATCACATTCCACTTGCAGCGCAGTTGCCGGAGTTGGCCGGCCAGGTCCACGGCCGCGGCTGGATCGAGCTTGACGATGGCCGGTCGCCCGCTCTGGTCGTAGATGTGCACGCCCGCCAGCCTGCCGCGGGGAACGATTTCCACCCGCCCCGGGGCCTCCAGCGAATAATCACGGCAGGCGACATATTTGTGGAACACCAGCCTGCGACTGGTGAGCACCAGGCCAGACGCGCCCGCTTCCCCGGGCGGGAACTCCGCATCCCGGAAGAAGCCCACAAACCGTTCGTCCTCACCGGGAACAAACCATTGCGAAACGCGCTGACGGACCCGGGCATCCATCGCCCGCCAGGCATCCGGGTGTTGGTCGCGCTCTTCGATCAGGCGATGATAATCGGGGCTGTTGCGTCCGCCGTTGTCGCGGAAGAAATCGACGGCCACGGCCAGGGAGGCGATGGTCAGCCGGCAGGTTTCGTGACTCTTGTGCGTCACGACGCGTCCCTGCACTTCGTGCGAGGGCCGGCAGTGCGGACAGGCAAAGATGGGAAATGGCAGGCTAAAAGGCTCCGCCAGCCCGCGAGCGTTTGGAAGCTGCCGGAGCAGACCGGGTTCGAAGGGCCGATCATAACCCACCAGCTTGCCCATGGCGGCGTCCTGCCGGGCCTGCCAGGTCAACGCGTCATTGACCGGCATCCGATCGCGCCAGTAAATCAGGTGCACCCGCAGGTCGATCCGCGTTCCACAACCTACGCACTTACGAGGAAAAGAGTTACGCAGATGCTCCCCGGCCAGGGCAGCCGTCGGAAATTCAAAATGGGCCCCTTGAGTATCGATGCGGACCAACTTCACCTCGCAGGAGCTCACCCCGGCCCCCGTCGCCGGGGCTGGCTCCAATCGCGGGGCCACGCCGGCCGCCCGCGGAGGCCCCACGGGCTTGCTGAAGATGCCGGTGCTGCCGGCCACCGACTCCGAGAAAGGATCATCCTCGGTGATCCAGGCAAAGACGGTGTCCTCGTCAATGTTCGACTCGGACGCAATTCGGAAACGGGCCTGACAGAGCTTGCAGCGACCCTGATGACCGACCGAGGTCCGCGGAACGCGGTACTTTTGGGCGCATTGGGGGCAGCGAACGACCACCTGCTCGGACATGGTTTTTCTCCTGCCAACGTGCCAGCCGCAACAGATGCGGCAAAGACATGAACCCCGTGCTGACGGGTTCAGCACGATCGACAGACGAACGGTCAACGAGACGTGGCGAAGACTGGTCTCCGCTCATACTGAATATAGTTTGAAATGGGCAGACAGTCAAGATGAGAGCGGCCCAGGGGGCAATGCTTCTCATCCCCCCGCGTTCTTTTCGCCCGGCCGGGAAGCGAGCATTTATTCCTGGATGGCCTGGAGGGCGGCGCGCATATAGCCCAAGGCAAAAGCCATCCCCGCGTGCCAGGGGGCCGCACAGCTCATTTGCGGCGTGTGGTCGGGGATTAATACGCCGTCATAGCCATTGCGATGCAGAATGCGCAAGGCCTTGATCATGTCCACGTCGCCCTCGTCGATGAACACCTCGCGGTAGCTGGGGACCTTGCCCCGAATATTGCGAAAATGCACATAGGCGATCGCATTGCGGCGACTGTAGGTGTCTATGGCCTCGTAGACATCGCCCTCCGTCATCTCCGCGAGGCTGCCGATGCAGAACTCCAAGGCATTGGCATAGCTCGGTTTAAAGTCCAGTACGCGCTGATAAAGATGGGGCTGGTAGACCAGCCGGGCCGTGCCCCGAAGGGTGGGCATCGGCGGATCATCGGGGTGCAGGGCCAGGCGAACGCCGGCCTCCTCGGCCACCGGCACCACTTCATTCAAGAAACGCTCCAGCCGGGACCAGAGTTGCTCGCTGGTAACCGTCCCCACCGTCCCCGGCGAGGCGTCCGGGTCATAAATCATGTTCCAGACCTGCCCATTGGGGATGGGCGTCTCGTGCGGCCCCTCCGGTCCCAGGAAGCCGACCGACATGGCCCCACCGCGGGCAAAAGGCCCCTCGACGTGGCCCCATACGCCGGCGATGCTGAAGTTGTAACCCATCACCGGTATACCCGCCCGGCCGAGCCGGCGGAGGATGGTTTTAATGCCTTCGATCTGCTCCGCCCGACGCGGCCCGTCCAGCAGAATATCGTGCCAGTGCGAAGGGTCGAAATTCTCAATCGCGGCCAGCTCAAGCCCCTCGGCGTTTATCGCCGCCTTCAGATCCTTGAGCTCGTCCTCCGTCCAGAGCCGGCTCTGGTTCCGGGTGACCCCCCAGGTGCGGCCCTCGCCGTCCGTGCCGTGGATGCGGTTTTCCTGGAAGTAGTCCACCAGGTGGGCCACGATATGCGTACACCCGGCCTGGCGGGCAAACCGGAAGTTCTCCGCCGTCAGCATGCGCCGATACAGACCGAGACCAAGCTTCATGACTGCTCCTCATGAACCGCGGATGGACGCAGATGTTCTCTCTTATCTGCGTTCATCTGCGGTTTAGAACCCAATGCTTGCGCCGCCGTCTACGGTGAGGACCGTGCCGGTCACGAACCGGGCCGCCGGCGAGCACAGATACACCGCCGCATTGCCGATGTCCTCCGGCTCACCGAAGCAGCGCATCGGCGTGCGGCTCAGGATCTTCTCCTTGCGCTCCGGATCGGTGTCAAGATGACGCAGCATGTCGGTGCGGATCCAGCCGGGGGCGATGGCATTCACGCGCACGCCGTGGGGCGAGAGTTCGGTGGCCAGGGCCCGGACCATGCCCACCAGTCCGGACTTCGCGGCCGTGTAGGCGACCACATAGGGAATGCCGAACAGAGCGGCCATCGAGGCGACGAAGAGCACGCAGCCGCGCCCTTCCGCCAGCATGCCCCGGGCCGCGTGCCGGGTGATGGCGTGCGCGCCCAGCAGATGCGTGTTCAGAACGCGGAGGAAATCCTCTTCGGTGGTTTCTATCGCGGGCCGCTTGAGATGAATACCCGCATTGTTGATCAGGATCGAAAGCCGGCCCTCACGGCTACGTACCTTGTCAACCAGGTCCGCGGCCTGTTCAAGCTGGGTCACATCGAAGACTTCATAGTTGCAGGCCGGCCCGATCTCTTCCGCGGCCTGGCGAAGCACCACCTCGCGGCGACCGGCCAGGACCACGCGGGCCCCCGCACCGGCCAGGCTGCGGGCCATGGCCAGCCCCAGCCCGGTCCCCCCGCCCGTAATCAAAGCCACTTCGCCGTCCAAGCGAAACGGGTCCATCATCGATTCTCCACAGCCTGATTGATCCGCGGGTTACACTGGACGCGGTTTCCCTATGGCGAGCCATGCCGGCCCCGTCTGGACAAGGCATGCGCAACCATCCAGCCATTCTATTCTGGATCTGCCCAAGCTGCGGAATCTGCGGAAGAAAGACTCCGGGATGACGTGCGGATCAGCCCCACAGGTCAGCCGGGTTTTTTGAAGATGGTATCGACGCCCGCCTTCTTAGCGGCCGCGGCCGCCTCGGGAAAGCACTTGGGACAACGGCAGTCACTGATCAGATACAACACGTGCTGTGTGCCACATTGCTCACATCGGGTTACCGGCAGCGCCCAGCCCTTGTTGCACTTCAGGCAAGTGGCAACCGAATCTGATGGAGCCCCCTTCGGCATTTTGTACGCCCCGGGTTTCCTGAAGTCCTGCACGTCGAAGACCGCCTTGCAGTCCTTACAGACGTATGGATAACTCGCTTTGTCGTAAGACGTGCCGAGAGAGGCCTTGATGTTGTACACCACGAGGCCAATGGCCCCAATGATGATCACGACTGAAACCG
The DNA here is from genome assembly GCA_012719955.1 of Phycisphaerae bacterium. GTDB lineage: Bacteria > Planctomycetota > Phycisphaerae > UBA1845 > PWPN01 > JAAXZI01. The sequence goes on from JAAXZI010000182.1 coordinate 16,108, forward strand.
GAGCGACGATCTTTTTCATCCTTGTTCACCCAACAACGCGACCTCGTTGGCCATCCTGACCGGCACGGGTGAGGCTTAGCGCCGGGCAAAATCGCCCAGGTCAGACTGATACCAGTACGACTTCCGCGTTCCGTTCCCCTGCCAATCGTGGATGTACCTCATCCGGCCAAAGCGAACCCAGGAGACCGCTCCGTCGAAGGTGAGAATGTTGCCGCCATCCGGTTCACCGCTGGCCGCCGGGTGCGGCGGAATGTTCTCCCAGCGATCCCTGTCGATGCCGCCACCCCAGGGCTGACCATCCACTTTGATCAGCGAGTCCGCGGCCAACGCCCACTGGGGCTTGGAGTTCGCATCGCGCGGCGAGCGGCTCTTGAAAGCCCCCCGCTCATTCTTCCACTCGACCATGCCGCCAAAATACTGGTAGCCAAGCATCCATTGGTTAAAGTTGTCGTCGTCGCGTACCTTGTAACCTTTGCTTCTGAGCGAGACATTATCATAACCCTGGATCCCGATGCTCGCGTTCCCCTCGTAAAAGAAAGCCCCCGGCCGGTTCGGGCACTCCCACAGCTCCCTGTCCAGATGATATCTCTTGGCCACCCCCTGCCAGTCTACCAGATCCTCCGGTTTGGCACCTGCGGTTCCCGGAGCAGCCCGCCGGGGATTGATACACACCTGAATACTCGCCGCATAACCATCCGGGTCTTTGGAGGGATTCTCTGAGCTCAGAGCGGCAGCCCTGCACTCGATAATCTTGCCCTTGTTATCGTGCGAGTATTCGTGCACCGACACGCCCATGTTGTGCAGGCGTGATGCGCAGATCGCCCGCCGGGCCATCTCCCGGGCACGGGCCATGGAAGGAAGCAGAATGGACACGAGCAGGGCAATGATGGCCACCACCACCAGTACTTCGATGAGCGTGAATCCCGGACGAGGCCGCCCCCATCCAACGGATTTGATCGTGACAGCCGCTCTCGTTCTCATGAGATCCTCCTGCCTTTCTGTCGCCGATATGCACGGAGCCATGTGGAATTCCCCAGTTCCAGATGCTCGTCTCCGCAAGTCGCACCTTCCGAATCAACCGAACCGGGCAGTACGGCCGGACAACCCCGGCCCCCGCTGGCCAATAGCGGTGATTCTTTCCTCATCTACACACCAACACGAATTGGCCAAGTCATCAAGCGTACAGGCCACCGAAAGGAACGTGACATACGAAAGCCTGCACACCCGGCGCACCAGTGGGCATACCACCGCTGGCCTTTCACGACTCATCCACAAGTCTACTCCTCCGCACCGGGCATGCAATGAGATTCGGCGTAATAGTTTTGAGATCCCTTGCGGGCCGGGAAAAAACACAAGGGTTCGAAAGAGCCGCTCCTCTCCGCTGAGGCCCGGACGGCCCATCGCGCTCTCGCATGGGGGCTGCCGGGCCGTTTCAAGACGGCTCCGTGCGCACCCGAGACCGGCCGATACATTAAGTTCCCGGCACGGGTTAGCAACCCCCCGGAGGTGGGCAAACACCCCCTCCCGATGCGCCGCGATGCACATTTGAAGCGTCCGAAACAAATCTCAATCCATATACGTCCGATCTCATTGCATGGCCCTGTCGAGAGGGTTAGACTGCCCTCACATTTTAGGTGTTTGTCCCCGTATCCGCCGGAAGCGGCCATCATGGCAAAACGCCCCCGTGTAGCCCTTATCATCGAATCCTCTACGATTTTCGGCAGGGATGTTCTGCACGGTGTGGCCCGATACGTCCGCTCCCACCAGCCTTGGTCTATCTTCTTGGAACAGCGAGAGTTCGGGGCCATGCCGCCCGCCTGGCTGCTTCGCCGCCGATGGGACGGAATCATTTCCCGCCCCACGGACAAGCGGCTGGCCGATGCCTTCCGCAGGATGAAGACGCCGGTGGTAGACCTCAACAGTATGCACAGCGACCTCGGGTTGCCGCGGATCCGCTCGGACAACCGGGCCATCGGGCGGCTGGGCGCTGAACACCTTCTGGAACGCGGTTTCCGCCATTTTGCCTTCTGCGGCTACAGCGCGGAGTGGTCCGACCTGCGTCGGGAAGGGTTCATGGCCGCCGTCGAGGGGCCCCGCCACACCTGTCATGTGTACGAGTCCCCCTGGCGCGGCCGGCACATGCCCGAGTGGGATGAGGACCAGGAACGCATCGCCAAATGGATCCAGTCGCTGCCCAAGCCCTGTGGGCTGATGGCCTGTAACGACCCGCGCGGTCAACAGGTCGTGGACGCCTGCTGGCGGGTAGACGTGGCCGTCCCCGAGTTGGTCGCCGTCATCGGCGTGGATAATGACGAAATTCTCTGCGAAATGTGCGATCCGCCGTTGTCCAGCGTGGTCCCCAACCCCCGGCGGATCGGGTATGAGGCCGCCGCCTTGCTCGACCGGCTCATGGCCGGCAAGTCGCAGCCGGACTTCGATTGCCTGAACATCGAGCCGGTGGGGGTAAAAACCCGCCAGTCCAGCGATGTGCTGGCGGTGGAAGATTCGGATATCGCCGCCGCCATGACCTACATCCGCGACCACGCCACCGAGGGCTGCACCGTTGAGGACGTCCTGCGCCACGTGCCCATGGGCCGGAGCTGTCTGGAGCGGAGATTCCGCAAATTTCTGGGCCGCTCCCCCCAGGCCGAGATCAACCGCGTGCGGATCAAACGCATCAAGCAGCTCCTGGCGGAAACCGACCTGCCTTTGAGTCGGATCGCGGAACTGGTTGGATACCAGCACCCGGAGTACATGAACGTCGTCTTCAAGCGCGAAACCGGCCAGACCCCCGGCCAGTATCGGCGAGAAGTACAGTTGGGGGGAACGCCCTCCCAGACGGGAAATCATAATGACCGATAAGCAGTGGCAATTGCTTCTGAGTGTGTTGAACGGGGATTCCCACACCCCTCTGCCCGTGGGCTTCATCATCGACAGCCCATGGCTGCCGCGGTGGTCGGGCATGACCATCATGGACTATTTTGCCAGCGAAAGCCACTGGCTCGATGCCAACCTGACGGCCGTGCGCCGCTTCCCCAACGCGCTGTTTCTGCCGGGGTTCTGGTCCGAGTACGGCATGTGCACCGAACCGTCGGCCTACGGCTCGCGCTGCACCTGGACGGAAGATGAGTTTCCCTTCGCCCAAAAGGTCCTCGATGATCACAGCCAGGTCGCTTCGCTGCACCGGCCGGACCCAAGCCGCGACGGCCTGCCCCCTTTCGTGCTCAAACGCCTGCAGCATTGCCAGCCGGCCATTGAGGCCGCCGGGCATCGGATCCGCTTCGCCGTGGCCCGCGGACCATGGAACATCGCCGCCTTCCTGATGGGCACCACCGAGTTCCTCATCGGCCTGCGCGAGAACGAGGACGAGAGCCACGCCCTGCTGAAGAACATCACCGGCTTCCTGGTGGACTGGCTCCAGCTTCAGAAGCGCACCTTCCCCAGCATCGACGGCATCTTCATTCTCGATGACATCTACGGCTTCGCCGGCCCTGACGATCTCGTTGCGCTGGGTATTCCCTACCTCAAACAGGTCTTCAGCGCCTTCGACGCCAGCGTGCGCTTCTTCCATAACGACGCCGACGGGCTGGCCTGCGCCCCCTACCTGGCCGAGTGCGGCATCAACCTGTTCAACTTCAGCTTCGAACACTCCATGCCCCAGATGCGGAAGCTCGTTGGCGACTCCGTCACGCTGCTGGGAAACATCCCGCCGCGCGACGTGATGGCCTCCGGAACCGCAGAGGCCGTTCGCGAGGCGGTGAAGGCTTCGCTGGCCGGGGTGGAGGACACCCGGCGAATCATTCTGTCCTGCGGTGGCGGCATGGCCCCGCATGTGCCCACGGAGAACATTCTGGCGTTCCTGGAAGCCGCGGGGCACAAGGTATAAAGCGTTCGACGCCAGCAAATCGAGGGCCGAGGATTGGCACGGCTGAAACGGAATATCTGGAAGTCCGCCCTGCCGTATTGCGCGGTGATTCCGCTGTTGGGCTGTTCGTCGCCGGGCACGACTAACCGCACTCTGCGAGACGCGACAATCGTAACGGCGGGCTCTCGATTCGTTCTCCAGCTTCCCGGCGCCGCCGCCGATGCCCCCCGGCCCACCTTCACTCCCTGGGGCTTCAACTACGATCGCACCGTGCTGGATGGCCGGGATGTCCTGCTGGAGGACGTGCTCCGCGAACAACCGGAGAAGATTGACCGGGATTTCGCCGCCATGCGCCGACTCAACGGGAACGTGGTACGCGTGTTCCTGGCCACCGGCTATTTTCTCAAAGGCCCGCAGGAGATCCATCCAGAGGCGTTTGCTGGCCTCGACCTCCTTTTGGCCGCCGCCCGCAGGCACGACCTGCGTCTGATCCTGGTCGGGCTGGCCAATATCCGCCCGGCCGACATGCCGGCCTGGATGCGCGATGCCGACGATGAGACCATGGACCAGGCCGAGGGCGTCTTCTGGCAGGCTGTCGCCCGACACTGCCGGGGGAACCCGGCGGTCTTCGCCTATGACCTTCAGAACGAGCCGGTCATTCACTGGGTTGACAACGATGCCTGGATCGTGGGCTGCTTTGACATGCCCACCGGCCCGAAGTTCTGCTACTGCCACTACCACTACCGCCGGATCAGCCGGCGATGGACCGCAGAAATCCACCGGCGGTTCCCGGATGAGGCGGCGCTCCGCGCTCACTGGCCGGACTACCCCCGCCCCGGAGAGTCCTGGTCCTCCATCGCCATCCCGGCATTCGAGAACAAGCAAGACCCGCGTTTCGGCGAGTATTTCGCGTTCCAGCGTCCCCTGCTGGCGAACTGGGCGGCCCGGCTGGCCGGGATCATCCGGGCCGAAGATCCGGACCACCTGATCACGGTCGGAGCGTTGAATCCGCCGGCGGTGGCCAACGTCGTGGATTTCCATTGCTTCCACCTGTACCCCGATCCGGTCCCGGCAGGCGAAGACTTTCTCCAGACCAACGCCCGGCGCTGGCAAGAGCGTCTGTCGGCCATCACCGACGGCAAACCGATTATCCTGGAGGAGTTCTATCCTCTGTGGGTGCCGGCCCAGATCGCCAAGCGCGACCTGCTGAGGACCATGCTGGAGGCCACCTCGCCGCGGGCCACGGGCTGGGTCAGCTTCTACTGGGGAGAGCCAGAAATCCAGACCGGCTCGGACCCCGCCGGCCGAGAGCTCTACGCGGAATGGCTGCGCCTCTGGTCGGAATTCGCCGGCGGCCGAATCCCCCCTACTTCCTGATGATCAGCACCAGGTTATCCCGGTGAATGACCTCGGAGGCCTTGTGCCCCAGCCGGGTTGCGATCTGGGCGGATTTCAGTCCCTTGATCTGCTCCAGCTCCGCGCTGGAGTAATTGCAAATGCCCTGTGCGATGGGCTGCCCCTCGGGCGTGGTCACGCTGACTACCTCGCCACGATCGAACTTGCCCTTGATGGCGGTAACGCCCGAGGCCAGCAGGCTCTTGCCGTTGGTGGTCAACGCCCGCACCGCCCCGGCATCGACCGTAATGGACCCCGCCGGCCGGACAGCGCTCATGAGCCAGCGCTGCCGGGCCGCCATGCGCTTGGGAGCCGGCGCGAAAACGGTGCCGATCTTCTCGCCCGCCAGCAACCGAAGGAGGACATTGGGCGTGCGTCCGTTGGCGATCACCGCCGGCTCGCCGGCGTCGGTCACGAAGCGCGTGGACCCGAGCTTGGCGGTCATGCCGCCGCTGCCCAGCTTTGAGCGATCCGTTCGCACCAGGCTCTGGACGTCGGCCACCTGGGTGACCAGGTCCACACGCTGGCCGGCCGTATCGAGAAGCCCGTCCACCGTGGTCAGGATGACCATCAGGTCGGCCTGGATCAGGTTGGTGAGCAACGCCGCGATGGTGTCGTTATCCGCGAACCGATCCAGCTCTTCGACGGAGACGGTGTCGTTCTCATTGATGATCGGCACGGCGTTGAGCCTGTGCAGGGCCGCGATGGTGTTGGAGATGTTGACGTAGCGGATGCGCTCTTCGAAGTCGTGCCGCCCCACCAGCACCTGGCCGACAAACAGGCCGTACTTGGCGAACTCCTTGGCGTAAATGGCCATCAACGCCGGCTGGCCGATGGCGGCCGTGGCCTGAAGCACGGGCATGTGCCTGGGCCGGCGCGCCTGGCCGGTGATGCCGATGCCGGCCCCCACCGCCCCGCTGCTGACAAACGTGACCAGGATACCCTGCTCACGGAGGGTGGCGATCTGCTTGACCAGACGGCTGATGAGGGCACGATCGAGCTGGCCATCGTCGCCGGTCAGCAAAGCCGTGCCGACCTTGACGACCAGGCTGCGAACGCCGGACATAATCTGCTTGCGTAATTCGGTGCTGGACATGGGAATTTGTCAGTTGTCAGTTGTCAGTAGTCAGTTGTTGGGTTCGGGCTCCCGATTTGGTCGCCCTCACTAGTCCGTTGGTCAGTTGCCCCTGCGGCCCGCCCTCATGGCGATGCCTGCGTTGTTGGCGCATCCGCCACTCCAGGCTCTCCTATGGCACTAAGAAGTGCGAAAAACTCACGGAACGTCTTCGGCTTTGAGCATTTCACGCTAAAATCCTTGAGTACCGGTTCTGTCTCAGCCCAAGCATCGTGCAGGAGTTGCTCACTAACGCGATCTGCTATCACCTTCTCGTTCGATCGTACCAGAATCGCGTACGTGGACATTGCCAGGGCGGCAAGTGAAACACACAGGCTCAACATGATCCAGAATCGATTCTGCATAGGAGTCACCTGGGTTCCGCGATTTCCATCAGCTTAGCCAGCGTGCGCTCGGTGGCGCCGCGGTTCTCCTGGACCACTCGCCGTGCGTTCTCCGAGAGGCGCTCCGCCGCGACGCGATCACCTAACAAGGCCGTCACCGCGTCGGCCAGCTTTTCCGCAGCGTCCGTATCGCCGAGTTCAGCCTCGACGATGCGGATCGCGTCGTGCCGCCGAAGCTGATCCACTGCATCCTTGAAGTTTTCCGTATGCGGCCCGACCAGGATCGGCTTGGCCAGGCCGGCCACTTCCATCATGTCCGAGCCGCCCATGGCCGCAATGCTCCGGCCAACGAACACCACCGTGGCCAGATGGTAGAACTTCCGCAGCTCGCCCATCGTATCGCCGAGAAAGACGGCCCGTTCAGACGGAGTGTGGGCGACACCATCCGGGCACCGGCTCCGCCGGACGCACTCGAAGCCCCTCTTATCAATCAGATCGGCCACTTCATCGAACCGCTCCGGTTTGCGCGGGATGATCGCCAGTTGCAGGCGCGGATGCCGCTTGAGCACAAGGTTATAGGCTTTCAGGACAATCTCTTCCTCGTCGGGGCCGGTACTGCCGCACACCCACAGGGGCCGGGCAGGGTCAATGCCCATCGCCGCCGCCAACGTGTCACTGCCGGCAATATGGTCTGTCGCCCCGGCATTGTCCCACTTGAGCGAACCGGTCACCATCACCCGGTCGGCGGGCACGCCCATTTGCCGGAATCGCTCCGCGTAGGTCTCGTCCTGCACCCCCACCCAGGTGAGCGACTCGAACATCCGCCGGACAATCCGCCCGATGAGCCCGAAACGCTTCACGCTCCGTTCGCTCAGCCGTCCGTTAATGACCACAACCGGTATGCCCCGGGCCCGAGCCTCGGCAATAAATTGATACCACACTTCCAGTTCGACCAGCACAATGACCGTCGGCTGAATGCGGTCCAAAGCCCGGCGGACAAACCGGCTCAAGTCCAGCGGATAACGAATTACCGTCAGATCGGGAAACAGCTCACGGGCCCGGGCCTGACCGGTGTCGGTAGTCGTGGAGATCACAAATTCCGTATCCGGCGACCGGCTCCGCCAGGCGGCCACCAACCCGCGGACCGCGTTGACCTCGCCCACCGAAACGGCATGAACCCAGATCCGCGGCCACAGCTTGGCCGGCGGCAGCTCCGGCATCCATCCAAACCGTTCGTTCCACCCCTGCCGGTATTTGCCGGTAGTCAGGGCCCGGTAGAGGATGACCGGGCTGACGGCCAGGGCCACGAGGAACTGAACCAGGTCAACCAGGATACGCATGGGGCGGTATCATAAAGTCAGAAGTGAGAAGTGAGAAGTGAGAGGTAAGAACTGAGAACTGAAGAAGTGAGAACTGAGAAGTGAGAAGTGAGAACGGGGGTTTGGGTGGCGTGCTGCCGCCAAAACAACTGACCACTGACCACTGACAGCTAACCACTGACATCTCACCCAAGCGACCTGTTTCACCGGCTCCCGACCGGGCCATCCAGCCGATTGACCCCTTATCTAAACCTTGTTAGCATTTGAATCTACGGCATGGCGGGGCGACTCTCCCTGCCGTCAGGATAGGGGTTCGTGGTGATGGCCGGAGAGTTAAGTCCAGCGCTGAAAGCCGATCTGGAGGCGGTGGTGGGGCCGCAAGGCCTGATCTGCACCCCCGAGGAACTCGTCGTCTACGAGTGCGACGCCTACACCATCGCCAAGAGCCCCCCGCAGGCGGTGGTTTTCCCCGAATCGACCCAGCAGGCAGCCGAAGTCATGCGCGTCCTGCACCGGCACGAGATGCCCTTCATCCCCCGCGGGGCCGGGACCAGCCTGGCCGGTGGGTGCCTGGCCGTCGAGGGCGGCATCTTCATCAGCACCGCCCGCATGAAACGCATCCTCAAGGTGGACACCCGCAACCGCTATGCCCGGGTCGAGGCCGGCGTCATCAACCTGCACGTGACCAACGCCACCTCAAATTGTGGCATGCATTACGCGCCCGATCCGTCCAGCCAGATGGCCTGCACCATCGGCGGCAACGTGGGCACCAACGCCGGCGGGCCCCATACGCTCAAATATGGCGTGACCGTCAACCACACGCTCGGCGCCACGCTGGTCCTGCCCGATGGCCGGATCGTCGAACTCGGCGGCCCGACCGAGGATCCGGCCGGCTTCGACCTCACCGGCGTACTGGTCGGCAGCGAGGGCACCTTCGGTCTGATTACCGAAGTCGTCGTCCGGCTCACGCGGAATCCCACCACCTTCCGCACCCTGCTGGGTGTGTTCGAGACCGTCGAAGATGCCACCAGGACGGTCGGTGACGTCATCGCGGCCGGAATCATCCCCTCGGCCATGGAGATGATGGACCACCTCATCATCAAGGCGGTGGAAGAGAAATTCCGGTTCGGCTTTCCGCTGGACGCCCAGGCGGTGCTGATCATCGAGCTGGACGGCCTGGAAGCAGGGATCGATACGCTGGCCGGGCGGGTCATCGAAATCTGCAAGGCCAACAAGGCCCGCGAGGTACGGCACGCCACCACGGCCGAACAGCGCATGGAGCTGTGGAAGTGCCGCAAACGGGCCTTCGGCGCGATCGGCCGACTGTCCCCGAGTTACTGCACGCAGGACGGCGTGGTGCCCCGGGCCAAACTGCCGGACATCCTGCGTTTCATCCAGGCAACGGCCGCCAAGTACGACCTGACCATCGCCAACGTCTTCCACGCCGGCGACGGCAACATCCACCCCATCCTCCTGTTCGACGAACGCGACGAGGAGCAGACCCGCCGGGTGCTGGCGGCCAGCAGCGAGATTCTGGCCGAGTGCGTGCGGCTGGGCGGCAGCGTCACCGGCGAGCACGGCATCGGCGTCGAAAAGCTCGAACCGCTCAAGCTGATGTTCAACGAGCGCGACCTGGCGGCCCAACGGCGGCTCCGCGAGGTCTTTGACCCGCAGTTACGGGCCAACCCGTACAAGGTGTACGCGACGGGCGCCGCGTGCGTGGAGGTGCTGAAGCCGATGCGAAAGGCAGCGTTGTGAGGTGCTGTCAGTTGTCAGTGGTCCGTTGTCAGTGGTTGGGTCAGTTGTCCTTTAGTCAGTTGTTCTGGCGTTATAGCCGGCAACGGGAGGAGCGTTTCACAACTGACCAAAGGACGACTGACCCTGCAACTGACTACTGACAACTGACCACTGACAGATAAGACTTGGGCAGTGACCATGCTAGACATTTTAAGACGACATTTCGGCGACCAAGCCACTGAGCCTTCCGACGGCAAGCCCGTTACCGCCGTCGTACGGCCTCGCGACATCGAGGAGGCCTGCGGCGTGGTCCGCCTGGCCCGCGAGCATGGCCACCAAGTCATTCCGGTCGGCGGTCGGACCAAGCTGCACTGGACGGGCGCCGCCCGCGGTCCGGCCATCGAAATGGATATGCGCGACCTCTCACGGGTGGTCGAATACTCGCCCGAAGACATGACCATCACCGTCGAAGCGGGGCTGGGGCTGGCGAAGCTGTCCGAACTGCTGGCCGAAAACCGCCAGCGGCTCACGCTCGACTCGCCCGGTGCAGACCGCGCCACCATCGGCGGCGTGCTGGCGGCCAACGACAGCGGCCCAATCCGCCTGGCGTATGGCACCGCCCGCGACATCGTCATCGGCATGAGCATGATCGGCTCCGACGGCGAGGTGTTCAAATCCGGCGGCAAGGTGGTCAAGAACGTCGCCGGCTACGACCTCCATAAGCTGTTTATTGGAAGTTTCGGCGCGATGGGGCCGATCGCGACGGTGTCCTTCAAGCTCCGCCCCCTGCCCGAGGCGCGCGGGCTGGTCGTGCTGACGCCGCGCGACGCGTCCGAGGCCGAGTCCATGATCGCCGCGGCTCTGGCCGGCGAGACCCGCCCCACCCTGATCGAGTTGCTGAATGGCCGGATGGCCTCGACGATCGGCCTCCTGGCCCGAACCACGCTGATCATCGGTTTCGAGGAAAATGCCGAGGCGGTCGCCTGGCAATGCGCCACCCTGGCCAAAGCCCTGGGCGGCGTGCCGTTGACCGCAACCGATTCCGGGCGGATTTATCAAAGCCTGTGCAGGGCCGCCGGCGCGGAGGCGGCAACCAGCTTCAAAGCCACCATGCTCAGCTCCGAGGTGGCCGAATTCGTGGAACGGGCCGACCGGCTGCCCATGAAGCTCATCGCCCGGGCCGGCAACGGGGTGGTCTATGGACTGCCGGAGGAACCGATGACCGAGGCCGCCTGGCAGGAATTGGAAGCGGTGACAGAGCGCGTCGAAGGCACGCTCCACGTACGGGGCAACCTGCCCGCTCCCGGCTGGAAGCGCTTCGGCCGGCCACGGGGCGATGCGTTCCTGACGGCCGCCATCCAGCAGGCGTTCGACCCCGAGGCGATGTTCGCCCCCGAACGGCTGGCATGAGGTGCAAATGTCGAATGACGAAGCCCGAATGACCAATCAAATCCGAAATCCGAATGCCGAACAGGGCTTCCAGGTACCATTAGAGCCATTGAAGGAGGTTGCACATCCTGGCACGTCTTCCCGTTCATCTTTCCCCTGAACCCCGCCCCCTGCGCCCTGATCCAGAA
>JAAXZI010000014.1 GCA_012719955.1 Phycisphaerae bacterium
GGGATGAGGATCACGCGCTCGAGATCGAGGTACTCGGCGATGGCCCGGGCAGCAATGAGATGCCCGAAATGAATCGGGTTGAACGAGCCGCCGAACAACGCGACGCCGGGATGGTTCATGTGTTCACTCATGACGCACTCCCTCGCGTGGAGTGCATTATAACCGCGGACAGCATGGCGGCGCAGGGGGACTGTGCCGGATGGGGGAGCGGGGCGTGAGGGTAACGGCCTCGCGCCATGGTCCGCACGGTTCAGGAACAGGGCATACACCTTTGCGGGAGGGACGTCGCGAAAGCGGCAGCGCGGGCACGGAGAATCCGGGCCCTTTGGTTGAGGCGGGTGTCAGGAGATGGCGACCGATTCGGGCTGGTTCAGGATTTGGGCGGGGATGCGGACGGTGAAGGTGGCGCCGCGATTCTGGGCGGAATCAACGGTGACGGTGCCACCGATGCGTTTGAGCAGCCGCTGCACGGCGGCCAGGCCGACGCCGGTGCCCTCAACCGAGCCGCCGGGATGAAGCCGACGGAACATTTCAAAGATGCGGTGGTGGAAGCGGGGGTCGATGCCGGGACCATGGTCCTGGACGGAGATCACCACGGTGGCCGGCTCGATGGCGGAGCGCAGGACGATGCGGCGGTCCTGGCCGATGCAGCCGTGTTGGAGGGCATTGTCCAGCAGGTTATCGAGCGCTTCTTCGACCTGGCTTCGAGCCAGGAGGGCGGAGACGTCAGGGGCATCGATGGTCACCTGCACGCCCTTCTTTTCAATGAACGGTTTGAATCGCCGCACGACCTCGTTAAGGAAGGTGGCGAGGTGGACGCGTTCGAGACGGACATCGCTGCTGCCGATGCGAACGATATGGCCGAGCTGGGCGATGATGTTTTTCATGCGCTTGCATTCGGCGAGGGCCATCTCGAGGTTTTCCCGGCTGTTCTCGTCGAGCGTCTGGAAGGTGTCCTGCTTGAGGAGACCAAGCAGGCCCTGGACGGAGACCACCGGGTGCTTGAGATCGTGGGCCACGATGGAGACGAAGTCTTCGAGTTCCCGCTTCTGGTCGATGACGGTCTGCTCGGCGCGTTTGCGCGCGGTGATGTCGCGGCAGACGCCGATGGTGTGTTCAGGACGGCCCTGGGGGTTTCGCACGGCGGACATGCTCAAGGCCAGCCAGGTCGTGCGGCCCTGACACAGGCAGCGGATTTCGGTGGAGATCATGTTGATCTCGCCGGCGAGGAGCTGCCGATAGAGCAGGTCATACCGGCTGCGGTCCTCGGGGTGGATCATGTCCTGCCAGGTTTGTTCAGCAAGCTTTTCCTGGGTACTGTCGGTTATTTCGCAGAAACGGGCGTTGACCTGCTCGAAGCGTCCTTCCGGGCTGGCCAGGGCGATTCCGACGGCGGCCTGGTTGAAGGTGGCGCGGAAGCGCTCTTCGCTGTTGCGGAGGGCCTCTTCGGCACGGAGTCGTTCGATGCCATGGGCGAGCAGATCGGCGAGGACCTGGATGACGTCAAGGGTGTCTTCGGCCAGGGGCTGGCGGGAGAACAAGGCGATGACTCCCAACAGGCGGTCTTCGCAGACCAGGGGAAATCCGGCCAGGGAGGCCAGACCCTGTTCAATGGCCCAGTCGGGATCGGAGATGGACGGGTCCTTGGAGAGATTATTGATGATCAGGGGGGTACGGGATTCGGCGATGCGGCCGATTTTAAGCTGGCCCAGGGGAATCTGGGCGTGGGGACCGTCGAGATGCGTGTAGAGGCCCGCGCTGGCCTGAAGTTGAAGACGGTTGTCTTCGGGGGCGATGGTCCAGATTCGCACGAGGGCGGCCTGGAGATGACGGATGGCGGCCTCGGCGCAGAGCTGGAGGGCCCGGGGAATGGAGGCATTTGGAGCAGTCAGGGCCGTGCTGACCTCGGCACGGAGGGCCAGATGCTGGGTTCGGCGGGCGCGGATGGCCTCTGTGCGCCGCAGTTCCGCGGTGGTGCGCTCGGCGGCGGCACGGGCCTTGGCCAGTGACGCGGTGGCGCTGTAGAGCAGGAGGCTGAGGGTGATCCCGACCAGAAGAGCCAAAGCCGGCAGTTCATCCGTAGCGCCGAAGTCGAACCTGGGGCCGGGGGTCAACCGCAGGGCAAAGGTGCGGCCGGCGATTTCGAAGCTGGTGTCCAGAGAGAGGTTCGGCGGAGCGCGCGCGGGCTGGGGTTTGAATCGCCGGGAGTCGTGCAGGAGCTTTTCGGGGCTGATGGCGGTGTCGAAGAACTCCACCTCAACGCCCAGATCGGCTTCGCTGGTGAGGATGCTGCGGAACAGATCGTCGGCGCGGAAGGGGCTGTAAACAAAGCCCTCCAGGGCGGCCCGGCGAGCTTCGACGGAGTCAGGCAATTTTCCGTTGCGATAGACGGGAACATAGATCAGGAAGCCGGCCTGGGGTTGCTCATCGGTTTCCTGGACGAGGCGGACCTTGCCGGAAGCGGCCGGACGGCCCGTGTCACGGGCTCGCACCATGGCGGCCTGGCGGGTGGGATCGGCGAACATGTCGTAGCCGATGGCCCGACGGTTGCGCCAGTCGAGCGGCTCGATGTGGATGATGGCGTGATATTCCGGGCGTGGTCCGGCGGGCCAGATGCTGAAGTCTTCAAAGCCTTCCTGCCGCATTTGAGCGATCAGCGCTTCCTGTTCACCGGGGAGAACGCGCTTGGTGAAGCCAATCCCCTGAATGCCGGGATAGAGGCGGTCAAGTTCGAGGTGGCCGACGTAATTGCGAAACTCGTCGGCGGTGATCTCTTGACTGGCGGCGAAGAGGCCCTGTGCCCCGTTGAGCAGGGCGACGTAGGTTTCCATGTGGCTCTTGATGTGCTGAGCAGTCAGTTCAGCCGCGTTCTGGAAGCGGGTTTGCTGTCGGGCCTGGATGGTCCGGGTAACGAAGAGGGTGCCCAGCGCGGTGGCGACGAGACTGATGATCAGCACAAACAAGGGAACCCAACCGCGGCGCACGGCGGAAGCGCGGGTGGAGGTCGTGTCGTTCTGCGTGAAGTAGGCAGACATCGATATCAGTATAGTTCATGTAGCAAATGCGTACCGCCTCTGCACCGGCAGGGTGGATGAAAAATTCTTCATTCTCCTGGCTGCGATCCAGTTTGTTGGGTCGAGGGGCTCGAGGGGCAGTTGGTGACCACGACCCAGTTCTTTTTGGTGCCGCCTCCGCGGGGGATTTCGGCAAGCACGTGGCCGCGCAGGCCGGCCAACGATCGGGCCCGTTCGTAGTTGCCGCGTTCCCAGATCAGGTAGATAGGCCTGGAGGTATCCTTGAGCAGATCGATAGCCCTCGACACGGCCATGAGCTGAAGGTCCTGCTTGGCCGCTTTGCGGTCCAGAATCCTGGTGACGATCTCGGAAGGGGGGATCATGGCCGCGGTGCGACGGTTGAAATAGAAATCGACGCGGGCATCGGGGCGGCCGTCGGCCCAGAGAACCTCGGCATCGGCAGGCAGCTTGGCGAGTGCCTTGGCCATTCCTTCGGCGGGGGCCATGTTGTCCAGTGCCGGGCCGGAGGTGTGCCAGATGCTCTGGAAGGTGACCAGAGTGGCGACGGCCATGGTGCCGAACGCGACCCAGGGGCGGCCCTGGATGTGGATGGCCCCGGCGACCAGCATGAGGACGGCGGCCAGGACCATGATGATCGTCAGGCGGCCGGCCACGTCGGGGAAGTCGCGGTTCAGCAGGATGACGCCGGCGATCACGGCCGCGGTGAATCCGAGGGCTGCCGCGGCCCATGCCCCCCACCTCCACTTCCTGGGCTGGACGGGCTGCGAGTAGAAGCGATTGGCAACGACGCCCATGAGCAGGATCAGGCCCGGCAGGGCGGGCAGGATGTAGTAGGGCTTCTTGAACGACTCCAGGGACATAACCAGGACGGCCACCACCATCCACAAGCCACAGTAGAGCAGGGGGCGATGGCAGCGCGCGTAGCGTTTCAACCAGGGAGCGGCGAGGCCCTCAGGCAGCAGAAAGATCCACGGGGCGATGAAGCCCGCCACGTATGGCAGATAGTACCAGACGGGGCGATCCTTGGAGTCGAGATAATCGCCTTGGGCCCGCTGGACGTATTGCCAGTTCCACTCCGCCCAGGCATGCGGAACGCGGGCGGGCAGAATGTCGCCGAGTCCGGCGATAACCAGCATCCAGGGCACGAAGAACAGGGCGAAGAGAAACAGGCCGGGGATCAGCCACAGCTTGGTAAAGGATTCGCGCGTGCGTGGCCAGAGGCCGCGCAGGAAGCCGGCGAAGGCCAGTTTGAAGGCCGAGGTTCTTGGGAGACCCGAAGGCGGGCAAGATGGCCCTTCCCCTGCTTCCGGCGAGGAGGAGGCCCTCCCCCCGAGGCGGCGGGCCAGGATGCGCAGGGGGCGGTGGGTGTACCACCAGATGGCCAGCGGCAGGCCGACCATCGCGACGGGGGCCGGTCCCTTGGCCAGCATGCCCATGCCCAATGCGACGTAGAAAAGCAGCATGTGCAACCGCTGACGGCCGGGCTGCTTGGCTGTCACCGCGTACCAGAAATGGAGATAAGCCCACACGCAGCAAAAGGTCAGCGGCATTTCGGCCGTGGCGTTGGGAGCGTACAGGAGGAAGAGAATGGTCGAGCTGGCTATGACCGCGGTCACGATGCCGGCTCTCGGCCCGAACATGGCTGATGCCAGCTTCCAGAGCAGCAGAATGGTGCCCAGGGCGGCCAGGCCCGAGGGCAGGCGGGCGGAGACAGGGGTTACCGGCAGGCCGGTTTGAGGGTCGTTGGGAAACAGGTACGACGTGCCGGCCACCAGCCAGTAGGGCAGAGGGGGCTTGCGAAACCAGGGTTGGCCCATGAAGGTAGGCAGTACCCAGTCGCCGGACAGCCGCATTTCCCGGGAGGTCTGGGCCACAATGGCCTCATGGTCGCCCAGGGCGGGGCCGCCGAACACACCGGCCAGCGAAGCGAAGGCGGCAAGCACGCACACGGCGGCCACAAGTCCTTTGGCCGGCGGCTGTTGAGGTCTATCGGCGGCCCGGTCCAGCGTGGCTGGACGGGTGGTCACGGTTGGCGCGGTTATCGGCATAGGGGGCTCCTCCCTGTTGGTCGTTGTTGGGCCACAGGGCAGGAGGGTAGCCGAGGGAAGGGGGAGACTCAAGAAGGACTCGGCGCCGGTTGCGGCGCGACAAGATCGACGGCTTGCGGTCAGGCCCGCGCGGTCTTCAGCCGTTGAATGGCCTCTCGGACGACGGGTTCCTCTTTGAGGACCCGCTCCGCCTCGGCCAGGGTTGTCCGGCCGATGGCCATGATCAGGGCCTTGGGCACGACTTTCGGCACGTCTGTGGAAGCCTTCACGTGTTGCGAGGGCTGGGCGCGCAACATGGACGGTGTGATTCGGTCGGTGTTGTAGATGCTCCGCAGCATATATCGCCTGGCGGCATCCGCCGAGAGGCCGGTGATGTGCTGAATGATGCCGATGGTGCGGTAGAAGAGCTTATTGTTGCTGATGCGCAGATCGACCATGCGGTTTTGATAGACCTTACCGCTGAGCACGTGGCCGCCGGTGGTGAGCGCGTTCAGTATCAGCTTGGTGCCGTACTCTTCGAAGACCGGCGCACCGGAGATGATGGTTCGGGGCAGGTGCGGTACACAGACCGCGACATCCACCGCGAGTCGCCGGGTCAGCGGTCGGCCCACCTGCACCACGGCGGTCAGCGCGCCGGCCTTGCGGCTGCGCTGCAGGGCCTTGCCCACCTGCGGATCGAGGTGAAGGCCGAGGCCGACGACCAGGTCCTTGCTGGTGAGCGTGGGAAGTTTGACCTGGTTGAATTCCTCGAGGGCGATGCGATACCACGGCGCTTCATGGCTCAGGTCATGGCCGGGCCCGAGCAGCGTCCGCCAGCCCCCGGCGATAAAGCCGCGGACGGTCTCGAAATCGGCTCCGAACGTCGGCGGGCATTCGGATGCGTCCACCGTGCCCAGGATGCCCGGCGTGCCGGCTCCGACGTAGTAAATATGGCCGTTGGCGCGCAACACGCGACCGCCCAGTTCCACGAGCCGGCCGATGGCGGCGGTTTGTTCATAGACGGCGAGGCGCGTCTGCTCATAACCCCTCAGGCATGCCGCCACCCGCTCGGGTAATGCATTGGGCCTGGCCTTCTCGACGGCGAGGGCGAAGATGACCTCCAGCAGCAACTTGGTGGCGCTGCCGCTTTTCATTCGCGTGGAGCCGGTGACCGGTTCCGGTCCGACCACGGGGTTGAGCAGCAGGAAGTTCTTTCGCCGCGAGACGGCCCGCAGGGCGCCCGCGAAGGTCATGTTCCAGTTCTCGATCTCGACGTCGCGGGCCAGGTCCGCCGGATTGAATCCGAGCAGAATGCAGTTCGCCCCCCGTCGGCGCGACACATGGAACATCTGCGAGGCCACGTAGGGGGCCGAGAGGCCGCACGTGACGCCGATATACAGGACGTGCCGCTTTCCTTCCATGAGCGCGTTGACATCGCTGATCGCGGTGAGCGGATCGTCTTCGGCGCCTTCCTGGGCCGCGATCAAGGCGAGATCGCCGCCGGCAATGAGATAGCGAACATTGGGCGTGCGCTGATGGCTGCGGAGATAGCGGTTGAACGCCCGTGCGGCAAACATCGCCAGTCGCCCGCTGGTGCCGGCGCCGGAGATGATGACGACTGAATCCTCACGGCCCAGCACGGACGCGGTCCATTGGACCGCCTGAACGATCTTGGAAACGATCTCGTCGTCGCACAGGGCCGGGTAGCCCCGGTAACCGCTGTAGATTTGCGCATCGGTGGACCGGAGCAGCCGGACGATTCCGACCGGTGAGGCCACGTCGATGTCCATCGTCAGTTCGTTGGGGATCTCAGTGATCGAGAGCTTCTGCAAGTCAGATACTCCAGCGGCCAGGCCCTTGAAAAGGGGATGCCAGCCACGAGTGGCATCCCGCCGCATTCAGCCGACATCCCGGCAGGCGGGAGGCTCAGCGCGGCCAAACGCCCCGAGCTCCATGTCCCCGGCGCCCGCCCGTGGTCAAGTGCTTTGCAGGCCTTCAACGGTGGCGAAAGGGTGGCAATTCGGCGGCGCGGAGAAGTATACACGAAATGAAAGTTCCGCCAAGGCTGAGCACTTGTCTCCGCAGACTGGTTGGCACCGACGCTCCCGCCATGCTCGCACCGGCCAGACGCCGGTGCCACACCTGCCGGAACAGGTTTGGGAAAGTGATCTCTTGCGCTGACCCCCTCGGGGGGATTCAGGCGGCGATGCCGGCCGGCACGTGCCGGAAAAATGCTTCCGCGGGGTCAGTAGGGGGCAGCAAATGGGGCCCATAAAACCGGCGAGGTGGTACGGAGCGTCCGGAAGATTCTGAGGAATGGGCAAAATGGGCAAGTGAGGGCTGGCCGGATTTGCCTTACCGGGCCATGAATCGTAGCTTTTTCGTCAGGATAGGAAAGGAGCGAAGCAGATGGCCGTTCTGGGGATTTTCCGCGCCGGCGCCAAGCCGGGATTATCGTCCGACGAGCAGTTCCAGGCCCAGTGCCGCCGGCAGTTGTTCTGGTATGAACTGTATGCCTTGGCGGTGCTGATCGGGTTTGAGCTGTCCGTCGTGTATGTTATCGGGACCTTGGTGATTCGCTGTTTCGAGGGATAGACACCTCTTCCAGGGGGATGGTGGCCGCCTGCTGGTTCCGGGGGCGGCCTTTCCGGCACAGCCATGGCGCGTGGGGGGCGGGGTTTGGCGCGTTGAATCCCCGCTGTGACGCCCTTACCATCCTCAGACCATGAGTCATTCTCAAGTTGAAGATCGGAAGGCCAAGCTGGCCCGGTTACGGGAGCTTGGGGTAGATCCCTACGGCCGGCGCTTTGAGAACGTAACCTCTCTGGCTGAGGCCCGGCGGATGGGCGAGGGGTATAACCTCGAGCCCGGCCAGCACGCGGAAGGCTCGTCGGTACGGGTGGCGGGGCGGGTGATGCTGCACCGCCCGGCCGGCAAGCTCGTTTTCATGACCCTGCGCGACGGCACGGGCGACATGCAGATAGCGGTCAGCAAAGCGGCCGTCTCGGAGACCGAGTTCGCTGTCGCTTCAAAGTTGTTGAACCTGGGGGATATCATCGGCGTCGATGGCACCCTCGGACGGACCAAGACCGGTGAGCTGACCGTCTGGGCGAATACGGTGACGATGCTGTCCAAGGCCCTCCAGCCGCCGCCGGAGAAATGGCACGGGCTCAAGGACGTCGATTTGCGGTATCGTCGGCGGTACGTGGACCTGTTCACCAATCCCGGGGTCCGCGAGGTTTTCAAGCAGCGCAGCCTCATCATTGACGCGATCCGCCGGTGCCTGGTGGAGCGGGGCTTCTTCGAGGTGGAGACGCCGGTGCTCCAGCCGATCTACGGCGGCGCGGCCGCCCGGCCGTTCACCACCCACCATAATGCCCTGGATATGAAGCTGTTCCTGCGGATCAGCCCGGAGTTGTATCTCAAGCGGCTCCTGGTCGGGGGGATCGAGCGGGTGTTCGAGTTTTCCCGAAACTTCCGCAACGAGGGCATCGACACGCAGCACAACCCTGAGTTCACCCTGCTTGAACTTTATCAGGCCTACGGCGATTACAACGACATGATGGACATCCTGGAGGCCATGGTTTCGGCAGCGATCGAGCGGATCGGCGGGGGCTACAAGCGCAAGTTCGGTGAGCTCGAAATCGACTTCGCGCCGCCGTGGCCGAGGCGTCAGTACGCCGACCTGCTGTTCGAGTACGCCGGGGTGCGGATTGACGATGTGGCGGCGGTGCGCAAGAAGGCCGAAAGCCTGGGGCTGGAGCACGTCGGAATGGATGATGCCCTGGTGATCAACGAGGTCTTCGAGGCGACCGTGGAGCCGAAGCTCATTCAGCCGACGTTCGTGCTGGACTACCCGGCGCCGATCTGCCCGCTGACCCGCCGGAAACCGGACGATCCGAACATTGCCCTGCGGTTCGAGGCCTTCGTGGCGGGCATGGAGGTCGGTAACGCGTACACCGAGTTGAATGATCCGGCCGTGCAGGAGGAGAACTTCCGGCGCCAGCTTGCGGGCGAGAACCGCGAGGAAACCATGGCCGTTCTGGACGAGGATTTCCTCCTGGCCCTGCAATATGGCATGCCTCCGGCCGGCGGATTGGGCGTCGGTATTGACCGGCTGGTGATGCTGTTGACCGGCTCGACGAGTATTCGCGATGTGATCCTCTTCCCGCTTCAGCGCCCCAAAGCCACGAGCGAGGCAGGGGAGGAAGGCGATGAGGTGACGGCGGAGGATGTGGAAGATGGGCCTTGAAGGCAGGTCGGGCCAGCGGACCCGGCCTGCGTGCCTGAGTGCCGAGAGCGGTCGGAAGGGGTGCCGGCCGCTACGGAGAGAACGGCCGGTACGGAGCCCGGCCGCTACAGAGAGAACGGCCGGTACGGAACCCGGCCGCGGCAACTGACAACTGGCAACTGACCATGTACAAACTCTTCCTCTGCCTCAGGTATCTCTACAAACGGCGGATCGTCTTCTTCGCGGTGGGGGCGGTCTGCCTCTGCGTGATGATGGTGCTGATCGTCATAAGCGTCATGGGCGGTTTCCTGAACATGGTCAAGGACCGCTCGCGGGGTATGCTTGGCGATCTGATCGTGGAGAGCACCACGCTCCAGGGGTTCCCCTTCTACGAGGAGTTTATCGCCCGGCTGAAGGCGGAGATGCCCGACGAGATCCACGAGGCCACGCCGGTGATCATCACCTTCGGCACGCTCCGCTTCCCGCGGAACGGCATGACCAAGCCGGTCCAGGTGGTGGGTATCGACCTGGAAGAGACCTATCGGGTGAATGACTTCAAGGAAGGGTTGTTCTACGAAAAGTACTATCCGGGCACGACCCACTTCGAGCGCCAGCAGGAACCGTACCTGGGCCTGACGAAGGACGGCCAGATTGCTTTACCGCCGGAGCTGGAGGCGGCCCGTCGCCGGTGGGAGGCGAACGCGTCCCCGCAGGAAATCGCCGATGCCTGGCGGGATCAGCGGCTGCTCCTGGAGGTGGAGGCTGACGACCTGCCCAAGGAGCTCAACCGGGGAAGGATTCCGGCGGGTCTGAAGCGGGCGTTCGAGAATCGTCTGTTCCAGTTGCCGGACAAGGTCGAGGTCGCGGTAGCCAAGAAGGGTAAGAAGTGGCTGCTGCGTCACGCCTATGGCGTGAACACGATTCAGCGGGACGGGGACAAGCTCAAGGTGTACTACAGCGCCTATACCGGGCCGGGTTATTTCGCGGAGCCGGAGTCGCCGTTGTCTCGCGAGGGCCCCGGCTGGCAGGGCCGGCCCTTGCCAGGCGTGATTCTGGGTACGGATCTGTGCGCGGAGCGGCTCAGGACCGGCGGATACGCGCGGTATTGCCGTCGCGGCGAGATGGTGGCGTTGGCCGTCATCCCCTTCAATCCGAAGGGCGGTTTTCAGGAAGGTACCGGCTTCCTGACCATGCCGCTGCGTTACGTGGATGACTGCCGGACCGGCGTGTACGACATCGACTCGATGAGCGTGTATGTCAGCTTCGAGCAGCTTCAGGACATCGTGAACATGACCGCGTTCGTGCCGGACGACCGGGATCTGGACGAACTGGCATCGGAGCCGGAGGGGGCGGCGGCGACACGGCCCTCCGGCCCGGCGGTGCCGGCGCGGACCACGCAGGTGCAGATCAAGCTGAAGCCGACGGTGGACACGCGGGACAAGGTGATGGCCGCCCGCAACCGGGTCCAGGCGATCTGGGAGCGGGTTTCGTCGGAGGGGCTGGCCGCGTTGCGCGACGCGCCGAATGTGCTGGACCGCATCGAGGGGCCGGTGTCCTGGGTGAAGGTTCAGACCTGGGAAGAGAAGCAGGCCCGCTATATCGGGGCGGTGGAGAAAGAGAAGTATCTGGTCACTATCCTGTTCGCGGTGATCAGCGTTGTGGCGGTGTTCCTGGTGGGCGTGATTTTTTACATGATCGTGCAGCAGAAGACGCGCGACATCGGGATCATCAAGAGCGTGGGGGCCACCTCGCTGGGCGTGGCCGGCATCTTCCTGAGCTACGGCGCGGCGGTGGGCGTGGTCGGCGGGGCCTTCGGCACGGCGCTGGGGACCGTCTTCGTCTGGTACATCAACGAGATCCAGGATCTGCTGGTCTGGATCAGCCCCTCCGCCCAGGTATGGAACCCGGAAGTCTATGCCTTTGACCGGATCCCCAGCGAGGTGAACCCGTCGGATGCGATCGGGATCTATATAGCGGCCATTCTGGCCTCGGTAGCCGGTGCGCTGATTGCGGCATGGAAGGCCTCGAAGGTCTGGCCGGTGGAGGCCCTGCGCTATGAGTGACGTGATTCTCCAGGCGACGGGCCTGCATAAGAGTTACCAGCTTGGCAAAGTCTCGCTGAAGGTGCTCAAAGGCGTTTCGTTGACGCTGCAACGCGGGGAGTTCGTGGCCATTATGGGGGCCTCGGGCAGCGGCAAGAGCACGCTGCTGCACCTGCTGGGGGCGCTGGACATTCCCGACGCGGGCACCGTGCGCTTTGAGGGCCGGGACATCTTCGCCGGCGGCAGCCGGGCCCGGGACCGGTTGCGAAATGCGACCTTCGGGTTCGTTTTCCAGTTTTACCACCTGTTGCCGGAGCTGACGGTCCTGGAAAACACGCTCCTGCCGTGCATGGTGGGTAACTCGGTCTGGTCGTGGTTTTCGCGGCGGCACGCCCTGCGCCGTCAGGCCACGGAGATGCTCGAACGCATGGGGCTGAAGGAACGGCTGAGGCATCGCCCGAACGAATTATCAGGCGGGGAGCGGCAGCGGGTGGCTATCGCCCGGGCCCTGGCCAACCGGCCGCGCGTCTTGCTTGCGGACGAACCCACGGGTAATCTGGATGCTGCTACCGGTCGGGAGATTCTGAGCGTTCTCAAGTCGCTCAACGAGGAGGGGCAGACCATTGTGATGGTCACTCACGACCCGCTGGTGGCCGCCTCGGCCCATCGGATCGTTTCCCTGGTCGATGGCCGGATCGCTGCCCGGCAGGAGGCTCCCAAGGCCCCGTAGGACAGGCCAACTGCCCGGACCACGTCGGTTGCACGGGCAGGATGCTGTGCTGCAAAGGAACCTTGGCGCCACATAGAAGAAGGTGGTTTTATATGAATTTTGCTCAGACGAATCAGTTCGCTCCCAAGCAGTCGCTCAAAGTCTTTCTGGACGGTCGGATTGTGCCGGTGGCCGAGGCGAAGATCAGCGTTTTCGACCATGGTCTGTTGTACGGGGACGGGGTGTTCGAAGGTATCCGCAGCTACGGCGGACGGGTGTTCCGCCTGGAGCAGCACCTGAAGCGGCTGGAGGATTCGGCCCGGGCCATCCGGCTGGAAATTCCCATGTCCCGCGAGGAGCTGACGACGGCCGTCTATGACACGCTGAAGGCCAACAACGTGCAGGACGGGTATATCCGGCTGGTGGTCACGCGCGGCGTCGGCTACCTGGGGCTCTCGCCGCAGCGCACGAGTTGTCCGTCGGTGTTCATCATCGCCGACCAGATCGAGCTGTATCCCCGGGAGATGTACGAGCGGGGCATGGCCATCATCAGCTCGAGCGTGGTGCGCAATCATCCCAACGCGGTGTCGCCGCGGATCAAGAGCCTCAACTACCTCAACAATATCCTGGCCAAGATCGAGGCCCTGGACGCGGGCGTGCATGAGGCGGTCATGTACAATCACCTCGGCTTCGTGGCTGAGTGCACCGGCGACAACATCTTCCTAGTCCGCAAGGGTACGGTGCTGACGCCGACGCTGGCCGGCGGCAATCTCGAAGGCGTCACCCGCGAGGCGGTGATCGAGCTGATTCGCCGGCGGAACATCCCGCTGAGCGAGACGGACCTCACACGGCACGACATGTACGTGGCCGACGAATGCTTCCTGACCGGTTCGGCGGCCGAGATCGTCCCGGTGACCCAGATCGACGGACGGCCGATCGGCACGGGCAAGCCCGGTCCGATCACCGGCCAGTTGATGGCCGACTTCCACGAGCTGGTGCGGCAGGAAAAGTAATAGCCTGGCGTCGGAGTGTGGCCGGCGACATCTTCCTGCTCCTGTGCCAAGTCGGGCTCAGAACCGTATAATACATCGGTGGTGTGCCCGCTTCAGAGGATAACCTATGGAAGCAGTCGTAACGCTCAGTTGGCCCGACGAACTCCAGGCGGCACTGAAAGCCGCCGGCTATACTCCCGAGCGCATATCCGAAGAGGCGATGGCGTCTTTGGCTGCGGACCTCTTTGAACGTCGGATTCTGTCCCTGGGGCAGGCGGCTTGCCTTGCCAAAATGAACCTTTGGGACTTCATTCCCTTTCTTGGCAAACGCGGAATTGCCATCGCTGACTACGACGAAGCCGACATTGAGAAGGAGCTGGAGGCCGGACGTTGGCTGCCCACGCCGAAGTGAGAGCGGTCGCCGACGCCTCGTTCCTGATCGGCATTTGCCTGATTGACCAACTGTCTCTTCTCGAGAAGCTGGTTGGGAAGGTTTATGTGGCGCCGGCGGTCTGGCAGGAGGTCGTCGCCCAAGGCGCGGGAAGGCCTGGTGCTGAACAGGTTGTCGCCGCGTCATTCATTGAATGCCATCCAATTGTGGACATCGCTGCGGCCGAGAGCCTGAAGGCTTCCCTGGGTTCGGGGGGAAGCGGAAACCCTGATCCTTGCCAAGGAGCTGGGCTGTTCCACGGTACTGATGGATGACTTGGAGGCGCGAAGGGCTGCAGAGCGGGAGGAATTGCATCCTGTCGGGTTGCTGGGGTTCTTGTTAGAGGCGAAGAGGCGTGGGGTTGTCGATCGTATCGGTCCCTTTATTCACTTGCTTGCCGCAAACAACTTCCGCATGGGCAAGAGACTGATCGAGAGAGTCTTGATGGCTGCGGGAGAAACTGGAGATCCTCATGGACTTCCTTAAAAGACTCACCGAAACCCCCGGCGTTCCCGGCCGGGAAGAGCGCGTCCGCGAACTGATTCTCAAGGAGACCGAGGGTCTCTTTGACGAGACCCGCGTGGACCCCATGGGCACGCTGATTTGCCTGAAGCGTGCCGGGCGGCGCGAGGGGAACGCGGCCCCGCTCAAGGTGCTGATCGCCTGCCACATCGACGAGATCGGCTTTTACGTCCGCAGCATCGACGACGCCGGGCGGCTGCGCGTGCAGAACGTCGGCGGGTTTGACACCCGCAATCTCTTCGCCCGCCGGGTGCTGGTTTCGACCCGCAGCCGGGACCTGCTCGGCGTGCTGAACCCCACCGGTAAGCCCATCCACATTGCCTCTGATGAAGAGAAGAAGCAGGTGCCCAAGATCAGCGATTTCTTCGTGGACCTGTTCCTGCCCAAAGAGGAGGTGGAGAAGCTCGTCCGCGTGGGCGACCCGGTGACGCTGGTCCAGACCATGGAGACCATCGGCGATTACGTCACCGGCAAGTGCATGGACAACCGGGTGGCCTCCTGGGTGGCGATCAACGCCATCCGCAAGGTGGGGGCGAACAGCCCATATGACATTTACTACGCGGCCACGGTGCAGGAAGAGGTCGGCTTGCGCGGGGCGGGCACCATCGCCTACGACGTCAATCCCGACGTCGGCGTGGCCGTCGATACCACGCTGAGCTGTGACACGCCGGGCATCGACAAGACCGAGTCGATTACGGCCCTGGGCAAGGGCGTGGCCCTGAAGGTCATGGATTCGGCCTCGATCAGCCACCGGGGGCTGCTGGACGAGTTCATGGCCCTGGCGGAAAAGAAGAAGATTCCGCACCAGTTGGAGGTCCTGCCGCTGGGTGGGACGGACGCGGGGACCATTCAGCGGGCGGGGGCCGGTCGCCGGACGATTACGCTGTCGATCCCCACCCGATACATTCATACCGTCTGTGAGACGGTGCATCGGAAGGATCTCGATGCGGCCGTAGACCTGCTGGCCGCCTGGCTGGCGGGGGAACGGGGATAGCCCGGCTCGCAAAGCAGTGCAGCGTCCGGCCTCCGTGCCGGATGTTTACTCTCCAGGCGCCCGGACGGCTGGCAGGAACGCCGGTCACTTGGCGGCCTGGGCCCGTTCGCGTTCGATGAATCGGGCGGCCAGCAGGCCGACCTCGAACAGCAGGGCCATAGGCACCATCAGGGCCAGCATGCTGAACACGTCTGCCGAGGGCGTGATGACGGCCGATGCGATGGCGATGAAAAAGAGAACGTGACGGCGCACGCCGGCCATATCCTTGGCGCTGAAGATCCCGATGGTTGAGAGCAATGCCACCACGACCGGCACCTGGAAGCCGATGCCGAAGGCGGCCATCATGCCCAGGACCAGCAGGACGTAATCGTGGATGCGGATCATGGGTACGACGCGATTGCCTTCCCGTGCCTCGCGGAGGGCGGCCAGGGTGTAGGTCTTGTCTCCGTAGCGGATACGGATCTCGTGGGCGTCCACGTTCAGCCAGGGGATGCCCTCCGGCGGGTTCTCCGGGTCTTTGGCATAGGGATGAATCGGGGGAATAGCTGCCCAGGATGGCTGGGTGGCGGGGCTCACCTGTTCCATGCCGTTGCTGGGGCGGAGCCAGGCCGGCAGATTCTTCGAGATGTCGGGATATCCGTCGTCGCCGTAGTTGATGAAGAAGTTCAACATGACCGGCGCGACCACAAACAACATGAACAAGGCGCCGATAAAAAACAGGGCGATGGAGACGGGCACGAATCGCCGCACCCACTTGCGCTCGTGGGCATAGAGCCCGGCGGCGATAAAGCCCCAGATCTGCGCCAGGGCGTAGGGTGCCGTCAGGATGAAGCCGGCGATGAAGGCCACCTTGAGGTCCATCATGAAGACCTCCTGGGGGGCCGTCTGGACCATCTGGCGGGGCAGATCGTTCTTGTCCAGGGCGCTGAACATCGGCCAGACCAGGAGGCCCATCACATAGCCGATGAACACGTAGCACAGGATGGCCCCGGCGACGATGGCGACCAAGGCACGAATGACCCGGGTACGGAGCTCTTCGAGGTGCTCACCCAGGGTCATGCGAACCTCGTCGGGATCAGGAAAGGGATCCTTTCGTTTCCAGGCGATCATGGGGGTTTACTCAGGTTGCTGATAAATCCAGGCACTCTACAAGGCCATGGTCGGGGCCCGACCAGAACGGGCGATTGTACGTGTTCTACGGCCGGGATGGAAGTTTAGTGCGGTTCGTCTGTCCCGCCGCTCTTGAGCTGTGGCGGGGAGAGACAGATTTTCCCGGGCCACGGCTCCAGGAGGCCGTGGCCCACGGCCAGGCGGTGCGGCCCGGTTATGGCCGGCTGGCGATGGCCTGGGCCAGCGGATTGACCACCAGCGGGATGGCGCGGCGGACGGCCAGTTCGTCGGCGGCGTCCATGAGTTCGATCAAGGCGTCGCTGAGTTCAGGATTGCGCGAAAAGCCCCAGTATCGACGGACCGTCAGTTGCACGGAGAGGAACTGCGGCTCGAACTCGCCGGTGCGCAGCTCGAAGGTGCTGGTGCGGCCCTTGACCTCCAGGTAGGCCTGCAGGTCGCATTCCGGGCGGAGGGCGATGCCGAAGTAGGGCTGGCAGTCGATGGTGTGTGCGGCCTCGTCACCCATCAGGAACTGGGCCAGGGGGTGGTCGGCGAAGAGCGTTTCGGCCACCAGGCGGTCGTGATTGCCCCGGTATTCCATCTCGAAGGAATAGACCACGTCCAGCCGGTCGATGTCGAGGTCGCTGATGGTCAGGTGGGCGGGGGCCTGGTCGAACAGAAATCGCCCGAACCGCCGGCAAGCCTGCCGGTCCTGGGGTTCGAAGTAGCCGAACCGGACGGACTGGGGATCGAGGCGGATCCAGCGACGGCTCTCGCTGATGGCGTCGTCGGGATCGCCCTCTTCGAGAACCAGCGAGCGTTCGTTCCGGCGGCGCATCCGCCGAAGTGAGGGATATTCCCGTCCGACCCGTTCAAAAAAGTGCAACACTGTCTCCCGGTCGGGAGCCAGATCAAGTTTCAGGAACAGGCGGCCCGTGACGCAAAAGTCGTCACAATGGGCGCCGAAGCTGTTCTTCATGGCGTCCTCCCTGAGCCTTAGAGCACCCGGAGCGCGCGGGAATGACCGTACGGATGAAACGCGGCTCCAAGCTCCAGGATGAACCTGATTCATTATCAGGTTTCACCCTGCCGAGTACAAGCAGGGGGCTACAGGCGTTCACCCGATTTGGCCTGGCGTGGAGCTTGCTTTTCTGTCGTAACCCTGAAAAGATGTGGGGTTATGACACGCGAAGAAGCCTGGAAACTGTTAACGGAATTTACTCATTCTGAATCTCTGCTGAAGCACGCCTTGGCCGTTGAGGCGGCCATGCGGCACTACGCCGCCCATTTCGGGGAGGACGTGGAGAAATGGGGGGTGGTCGGGCTCATTCACGATTTTGACTACGAGCGCTGGCCGGAGCCACCGGCCCACACCACCGAGGGCGCCCGCATCCTGCGCGAGCGGGGCGTGGACGAGGAGATCGTCGGGGCGATGCTCTCGCACGCGGACTGGCACGTGGACGAATATCCGCGCGACAGCCTGCTGCGCAAGACGCTGTTCGCGGTGGACGAGTTGTGCGGGTTCATTACGGCGGTGGCCTACATGCGCCCGGAGAAGCTGACCGGCATGACCGCCAGCAGTGTCAAGAAGAAGATGAAGCAGAAGGCCTTCGCGGCGGCGGTCAGCCGGGAGGATATCGTCAAAGGGGCGGAACTGCTGGGCATCGACCTGGATACGCACATCACCCACGTGATCACGGCCATGCAGGGAGTCTCGCGGGAACTGGGCTTCGGATCTTGATCTCGCTCCCGCAAGATTAAGAGTAGGATTGAGTTGTGCCGGGATCCCTCGGAGGTGTGGTTCTCAGCGGCCCACACGCCTACCGTCCGGCCGGGGGCGAAACGCGCGGGGTGACCTCCAGCGTGATCCGCTGCATGTGCCGGATCAGCACCACCTGTACCGGCCGGTCGATGCGTTGCTCGGTCAGCAGTCTGTGCAGATCGTCCACGCCGGTGACGGGGAGGTCGTCCAGCTCGATGATCACGTCGCCTTCCTGGAGGCCGGCTTTCATCGCCGGGCTGCCTGGCTCCACTGAACCCACGAGCAGCCCGGTGTCCTGCAGTAGATCGAACTGACGGACCAGCCGGCGGGGCAGCTCCACATCCTGGCCGGCGATGCCGAGGTAGGCACGGCGGATGTGCCCGTGGATCATGAGCTGCTGAGCGACGAACTTCGCGGTGTTGATGGCCGTCGCGAAGCAGATGCCCTGGGCCGGCAGGATCATGGCCGTATTGACGCCGATGACCTCGCCTCGGGAGTTGACCAACGGCCCGCCGGAGTTGCCCGGGTTGAGGGCGGCGTCGGTCTGGATCACGTTGTCGATCAGCCGGCCGCTGGTCGAGCGCAGGGAACGGCCCAGCGCGCTGACCACACCGGCGGTCACGCTGGCCTGGAAGCCGTACGGATTGCCGATGGCGATGGCGAGTTGACCGACCTTCACCTCGGACGAATCGCCCAGCACGGCCGTGGGCAGGTCGGAGCTGTGCACGCGGACAACGGCCAGGTCGGTGCCCGGATCATCGCCGATGAGCCGGCCGTCAAGCTGAAAGCCGTCCGAGAGCGTGACACGGATTTTCGAGGCCCCGTGCACCACGTGGCTGTTGGTCAGCAGGAAGCCGTCCGGCGTGAACAGGAAGCCGGAGCCGTTCCCGCCGCGGCCTCCGGCGTGGCGGACCTCGATGTTCACCACGGCCGGGGCGACACGTTCGACCGCGCCGACGACGGCTCGTGAGTAGGCATCCAGCAGGGCGGAATCGTCGTTCCCGCCGGACTCCGGCCGGTGGGAGTTGGTGCCGAAAACCGAGGAATTCAAAGATACGAGAGTGCTCATCTTAATTTCTCATCAAGCTCCCGCGAGGGAGGAATACAACGTATTACATTTTAGGTGGGCTGAAGAATTTGACGAACCAAGTACGGCGACGGTGTCGTATAGATGAGGTGGGGGCACTCTGGGTTTGGAGCGATTGCTCATGGAGAAACAGGCCAGGGGGTTTCCTGCAGTTCGTGTAGCAATCATTGTTGTGGCCATGCTGGGCACTCTCCTTGCATTGCACTTCGTTGGAGCCTTCCTGACTCGTGCCAAACCAACGGCACTACGTACAACCTGCGCCGCCAATATGGGCGGTATCGGGAAGGGGCTGCATACCTATCCAGCGATGGCAACCAAGGAATGCCAATTTCGCCCCATATGCTTGCCACGGAATTTGGCAGAGGAGCTGTGAGGTACGCTCCAGGCATGATCGGCAAGCATCGGGAAGTCCGCCCGCCGGCCACGCAGCCTACTGATGAGAGGACTACCGAGATTTCGACGACACGGAACCTGTGGACGCTTGTCCGCATCGGCGGCTCGACCCCGGCCTCGTTCATCTGCCCGGAGAGCAATGATGAGAAAAACGATGAAGAGAACCCCCAGGACTACTGGGATTTCCGCCGGGACAGCGAGGTCAGTTACGGCTATCAGGTTCCTTATGGCAAAGCCGGCAAGCCTTCCGCGGAGGGCGACCGCAGCACCGTCCTGGCCGCGGACAAAGGCCCGTATGGTGCGGCTCTGGAGGCCGGCAAGCTCAATCCGGGGGTGCCCCGGCCCAGCTTGAAAGCGCCGGCGAAGGACTGGCAATCCTGGAACTCGCCGAACCACATGGGCGAGGGCCAGAACGTCCTCTACGCCGACGGCCGCGTGGATTGGGCCAACACGCCCCTCGCCGGGGTGAAGAGCGACAACATCTACACCCGCTGGTGGGATCCGATCGGTGGCACTGATGCGGACCCGACTCCGCGCATTCACGGGACTCCGCCCACGGGAATCGAGACGCCCTTTGCCGATACGGATACACTGATCTATCCATGACCCGAAATGAGGAACAGGATAGTGCGGCGCAGATGCCGTGGCGTGGTCCGGCCGGGACGCGGCGGAATGTCATCAAGGTCGTCGCGGTTGTCCTCCTGATCGTGCTCGTGGTTCATTTGCTGATGGTTGGCAGTCACTACGTGCGGGAGAAAGCCAAGCGAGCCTGTTGTGCTGCTATCCTGGTCGGCATTGGTCAGGCGATGTGGGAATATGCTGAGGCCAACGCCGGCTCTTGGCCGATCATCCCGCACGCTCCGGCCACACAGCCCGGTATCGGGCGGGTGGCCTATGCGCCCGGCAAAATCGGCAAATACCGTGAAGGCATTTCGCCCACGACGGCACCCTCGGATAACACAACTACCGAAGGCTCTACCACCGCCAATCTGTGGCTGCTTATTCGCTTTGGACGACTGACGGGCACCAGCTTCACCTGTCCGTCCAGTAATGACTTCTACGGCCTCGATGACAACTGGGAACAGCTCTGGGATTTCAAATCTTATGAGTTCACGAGCTACGGTTACCAGGTGCCCTTTGGCCAGGCGGGTCGGCCCGATAAGTCGGCCGAACCACGCATGGTGCTGGTGGCCGACAAGGGGCCTTACGGCGCGGCTCTGGAGAAAGGCGAGCCGCATCCGGGAGTACCGACTGCGGCCATCGACGCCTCGCGGAAGAGATGGAGACCCTGGAATACGATCAACCATGAGAGGGCGGGGCAGAACGTCTTGCGTATAGATGGCTCTGCCGAGTGGTCTTCAACGCCATTGGCTGGGGTGAATAAGGACAATATTTACACCCGCTGGTCGGATCCGACCGGCGGCACTGATGCCGACCCTACACCGCGCATTCATGGGACGCCGCCGACGGGCATGGAGACGCCCTTTGCGGATACGGATTCGTTGATTTACCCGTAGGGCCGAGTGGCCGATAATAGGGGAAGGCCAAAGCGGCGCACCCAGCCTGCGGCCGGATGCTCTCGGGTTTGTGACAGACCCGGCGGGAAGCACGAGGTTAAAGCCGGTCGGAAAAGCCCGTTGAAACGGGCGCCTCAGGCAGAGGTGAGGGAAGAAAACAGGCGTGGCGCGGCCCCAACCAGCCCTGAAACGGCTGGCCTGAAGCCGCCTTCGGTGGAAAGCCGCCGTGAACGGGGCTGACCTCACCGAACTGCCACAGACCCCGTCGCTGCCGCCGCATTCCAGATGGCTTGCATAGCCTTCGGTGGCACGGCAGTATATGTGTGCTATCTTCCCCCGGCGGACGGGTCGGTTGGGCTGGAATCAGACAGGGAGCTTTGCGGATGCAGATTGAATCGGGCACCACGAAATGGTGGCGAAACCGGCACCTGATGTTTCTGGCCATGTTCCTGGGCTTTGCCGCGTATTTCGCCTATGACGGGTTCTATGCCTGGCCAGCGGCGAACGTGCGGTGGGCGGCCCAGGCCATGGGGGTGCCCCCCGAGCGCGTAAAGGTGAATGAGCAGGTGAACACCTCAGCGCTCAAGCTGCTTGAAGCCGACCTCAAGCAAAAGGAAAGCATCCCGTTCCCGGAACTCATTGATAAACTCAAGGCCCGCCTGGGTGAGCCGAGTCTCGCGAAAGAGCAAGAGCACTGGTGGGTCGGGCCGGCCATGTACGTCAAAGCGGCCATCCAGGACGGCAAGGCCCAACTGGTTATCGAACTGTCCAAAGAACATTCCGAGAGCAGCATTCGCGGGCAGAAGTGGTTCGCGGCGGCGCTGCTGGTTGCCGGCCTGGTCGTGCGGCTGAAGCTGCTCCGCGTGGTGACCACCCGGGTAGTGCTGGATGACAGCGGCTTGCGCTACAACAGCCGGCACATCCCCTGGGAGGCCATGACCGGCCTGCGGACGGATGACTACCAGCACAAGGGCTGGGTGTATCTCGAATACACGGGCGGCGGGGTGACCCGTTCCTTCCGGCTGGACAGCTACCACATCGAGAAGTTCAACGAGATCATCAACGCCATCTGCGAGCGAAAGGGATTCAACCCGCCCATAACGACGGACAGTAAGACAGGCGAGGTGGAAGATGATAGCCCGCCAGTGGGGTGATCCCGAATGTCTAATGCCTGAATCCTAATGTCTAAAGAATGTCCTAATGACAGAATGCCCAATGACTAATGGCGGCCCCCTGGACATTAGTCATTAGGGCATTCGACATTCTTTAGGCATTAGTCATTAGACATTAGGCATTCTTCCTCAGCGAATGGCCATCGGCCGGTGGATCTTGGCGTTCGTTTTCCGTCGCCTGTCGTTCTTGCTTCCCAACAGCTTCATGGCCTTCTTTGTGTCTGCCACTTTGAAAACACCCTTGGTCTTGCCGCCGCTGGCGCCGGTGGTGCAGTAGGCGTAACTGATGTTGATGTGTCCCTCGGCCAGTCGGCCGCAGACGTCGGCCAGGGCGCCGGGGCGGTTGGGCATGTCAATCACCAACACATCCGTTTCGGTAGTGGGCAGGTTCAGCGTGGCCAGGGCGGTTCGCAGCCGTTCGGGGTCTTCAGCGACCAGCCGGAGCACGCCGTGCTCGCTGGAGTCGGTCATGGTCATAGCCAGGATATTGACGCGGGTCGTGGCGATCTGCCGGCTCACCTGGGCCAGCACGCCGGGTTTGTTGATCAGGAACACGGAGAACTGGGGAACCACTTTCATCGTGCACCTCCAGAGGTATGTAGCACAGGCCAGACGCCCGTGATACCGGAACCTGCGATTCTGTCAATTCCCCGAGCGTCCGCCGCGGGTCTGCTTGCGGCGGTATTCGACCGCGTTGAGCATAGCCGCGTGCGTCTCGGGCGGGAATTCCCATTCATCATCCGGCCCGACGATGTAACCGCCCTGGCCGGCGAGCTGTTCGATGCGTTGCCAGGTGGCGGCGAGCGTGCGGCGGGCGTCTCCACTGAGCAGGGCTGCGGATTCCACGCCGCCGCACAGGCAGATTCGACCGGCGGTTTGCGCGCGGATGCGCTCCAGATCGTTGCAGGTCGGCTGAAGCGGATCGAGCACGTCGATGCCCAACTCAAGGAAGTCGTCGATGAGGGCGGCGATGTTTCCGCAACTGTGCAGGATGACCAGCGCGCCGGCCTGATGGTAGAGGTCCACCAGACGTTTGAGGTGCGGCCGGACAAACCGCCGCCACATATCGGGCGAGAACATCAGGCCGGAGTTCATCCCGTAATCGTCCGCAATCCAGGCCGCCTCGACGCCCAGGTCGAGGTAGCGCCGAGCCAGGGCAGTCTCGAAATCGCCGATGCGGGCGAACAATTCCTCTACCCGGGAGGGCTGATCGACCATGGTTTCCAGCAGGGGATGCATGCCGGCCAGTAACCAGGCCCGCTCGTAAAGGGCGGAGGGGTGTTCGCCGGTCAGCAGGTAACCATTGGGGGGGCGGCGATGGACCAGGTCGGCGAAGAGCTGGGGGTCGTTCGGATCCGGCCAGGGATAACGGTGGAGGTTGTCCAGTTCGTGCTGGAGGGGATGGCTAACCGGGTAGGGCATCATCTCGGGGTCGGGGGATTCCTTTTGCCAGCCGATACCCCAGATGTCTTTCCACCGTGTCCGGCCGGGGGGGCGGGTATCGACAGCCTGCCCGCTCCAGTAGCAGACCCGTTGCAACGGCCAGTCGAGCTTGCAGGGCAACAGCGCACCCGGGCGGCAGCGCATAGTCGCGACTAACTCTTCTTTGGGAAACATGGTCATTGGGGCCCTGCCGTATGGTCCCTGGATTATAGCAGAACCGGTGGATGATGATAAGAGCTGCATCCGGCCACGGCGGACCACCCGGTTCGAATGTCTAATGCCTAAATCCTAATGTCTAATGACCAATGAGGGCCCCATGAACATTAGTCATTCGGGCATTCGACATTCTTTAGACATTGGTCATTAGACATTAGGCATTCGGCCTACGCGATGTACGTCTTCTGCTTCTTCCCCGACAGGTACGACTCCATGATGCAGTTGCCCAGGTCGCCGCCGGCGCAGTAGAAGGCGACGCCCCGGGTGACCTTGGTGAGCTGATCGACGAAGCCGACCCAATCGAGATATTCGTAGTCTTCGGTGAGGGCGAAGGTGCTGAGGCGAATACCCTGACGGGCGATGGCCACGGCCTCGCGCAGGGTGATCAGCGCGGTATTGCGTTCCGGCGGATAGATCAGATGGATGTAATCGCCCTGCAGGTGCGCGGTGGGCTGGCCGTCGGTGATAATGAAGATCTGCTTATTCTCGCCGCCGCGGCGCTGGAGGATTTTCCGGGCCAACAGGAGGCCCATGTGCAGGTTGGTGAAATGCTGCGGGGCGCGGTCGGCCTGGCTGACCGGCACGCGCAAACGCACCTGATAGTCAAAAATGGTCACCGGCTTGGGGCTGAGCAGCGGCAGCTTGTGCTCAGGGATGACCGCCGCGGCAGAATAGAAACCCACCAGGTCCACGGTGTCCTGAGGGAACCGCTGACGGATGAGGGCATACATGGCCATCGCGCACTTTTTGGCGTGATAGAAGCGGTGATAGCGGGCCATGGACCCGGATTGATCGACGAGAATGACCGTGCTGCAGCTCGTATGATGCTCGGACTGGAACAGTTCGAAGTCGGCCTCGCTGATTTTGAGCGGCAGGCCCGGTCCGGTGCGCTGCAGGGTGTTGCGGAGGGTGGCGGCCAGTTCCAGTTCGCTGACCGGATCGCCGAACTGGTAGGGCCGGGTGCCCTCGATGCGTTCGCCGCCCTGGCCGGTCTCGGGAGTGTCGTGGCCCTCCTTGTGGCCTTTATGGAGGCGTTTGAACACCTCCATGAGCGCCTTCTTCTGAATGGCGTTGATGGCCCGGGGGGTGAGCCGCCAGCGGGCTCCCGCCTTTTCAAGCAGACCGTCGTCGATGAGCCGTTGAAGCAGCTCGCGCTGCTCCTCGCTGAGTTCCATGTACTCCAGTTCCTGGAGGGCTTCGTCGCCGTATTCCAGGACGAATTCCATGAGCTGATCGAACAGCCGCAGGTGGGCCTGATCGGCAAACTCCTCGCCGTTCCATTCTGTATACCGGAAACGCATAACCCTGGATTATAGACCGGTATTGGACCGCCAAGAGCGCCAAGTTTGAATTCTGTTCTTGACTTCCCGGCGTGCTTGGCGTTCTGGCGGTTCAGTTCTGTTCTTCGCGCAGGGCACGCTTAAGTACTTTTCCGGTGGGGCCGTGGGGCAGTTCCGGGCGGATGTAAATCCGGCGGGGGACTTTGAAGCCGCCGAGGTGTTTACGGCAGAACGCGCGAAGTTCTTCGCCGGTGGCGCCGACCCCTTCGCGCAGGGACACGTAGGCCACCACCACTTCGCCGCGGCTGCCGTCGTGCTGGCCGATGACCGCCGACTCGGCGACGGCCGGATGGCTTTCCAGCACCGACTCGACCTCGCGGGGGTAAACGTTTTCGCCAGCCACGATGATGATGTCCTTGGCCCGGCCGGTGATGGAAATGTAGCCGTCGGAGCTAACCCGGCCGAGGTCGCCGGTGCGAAGCCATCCGTCACGATCGAGGACAGCCGCAGTCTCCTCGGGGCGGTTGTAATACCCCTTCATGACGTTGGGGCCGCGGACACAAATTTCGCCCTCCTGGTCGGCCGCGACCGGCCGGCCATTGGCATCCCGGAGTTCGACCGACACGCCGGGGATGGGCAGCCCGATGGTGCCCACGTGGTGGGCCCAGGGCAGATCGCAGGAGATGACCGGGGCGGTTTCGGTCATGCCGTAGCCCTCGACGATGCGGATGCCGGTCCGACGGAGGAACTCGTCATAGACGGCCCGGGGGAGCGGTTCGCCGCCGCTGACCACGATGTGCACGTTCTTGAAGCTGGCGGCCTCCAGGCTCTTGAGCCGGGCGACCGCGCCGTACATGCTGGCCACGCCGATCATCACCGAGATGTTGTCGTCGAGGATGGCCTGGTAGGTGGCCTGGGGCGAAAAACGCGGGATGTAGGTGACCGTGCCGCCCAGGAAGAAGGGCAGGACATTCAGCACGGTCAGGCCGAACACGTGGAACGGCGGCAGGATGCCCAGCAGGGGGTGGTCGGAGTGGAGCCGCATGTGCTCGATGCAGGCCCGGGCGTTGGTGGCGAGATTGGCCTGGGTCAGGCAGACGCCCTTGGGCTGGGCGGTCGTGCCGGAGGTATAGATGATGGTGGCCAGGGCATCGGGGGCCCTGGCCGGGGGCTCGGGGGTGCGGCGGAACTTCTCCCACAGGTATCGGCGCTTGAGGTGCAGGTCTTCCACAAAGAGGGTACGTACGGGGAGTGCCTCAACAAGCTTCTCGAAGTGCCGGGTGGAGATGACCAGGTCCAACCCGGCATCCTGCACGATGGCGGCCAGTTCGCGGGGCTGAAGCAGGAAATTCAGCGGCACGACGATCTTGTCGCTCCAGAGCACGCCGAACAAGACCCCGGGCGTGCCGGCGGTGGATGGCAGCATGACCCCGACCCGCTCGCAGGCAGTGTGGGCCAGCACCAGCCGACGGACGGTCTTGGTGAAGGTGACGAGCTGCGAGTAGGTAAACTGGCGGCTGGCATCCTTAACCGCCGGACGGTCGGGAAACCGCCGGGCGGATTCCAGCAGGGCTTCGACGAGCATTCCGCGTCTCTCCGACTGGACAATACTGCGAGATCGCATCATGCTAGCAGCCCGTTGTGGAAGCGTCCAGTGGCTGTTCACACGGCTCAAGGGTCTGTTCTCCAGGATCGGTCCGGTCGGTCGGATCGGTCGGATCGGTCGAAGCATGTCCACCGTGAAGCCACATCATCCATTGCCCCGGCTGTTCTGCCCCGAAAGCATGGGCCAGGCGCTGAGCGTTTACCTGCCGGCCACCGGGCTGTCGCGGATGATCGGGTTGCTCCGCGGGCTGGTGCTGGCCTGGCTCATGACCCAGGAGCAGTGGGGTGTGCTTCAGATCGCCCTGCTGGTGGTGAACCTGCTCAACCCGCTGTGCAGCCTGGGGCTCAACGACAGCGTGCAACGCTACGTGCCCCTGCATGAGACGCGGGGGACGCTCCGGCGGTTTCTGCGCCTGGCCGTTCCGCTGGTCCTGGCGACGGGGGCGGCCCTGGCGGGTGTGGTGCTGGTTGTGGCCTCGCCGCTGGGGGATTTTTTGTTCACGGCCTTACGGACGGAAGAGACTGTGGCCCCGTCCGGACCGGCCGTCCATCTGACCCGGCTGGCAGCGGTTGCGGCCTTCAGTCTGATCGCGTTTTACCTGATTATTGCGACCTTGCGGGGCCTGCGGATGTACCGGGCCCTGGGGGTGATCGAACTGGCGGGCAACGTCGTGTTCACGGCCATGGCGGTGGTCGTCTGCGCGACCGGCTGGAACGAGGCCGGGGCGGTCGTGGGCTGTTATGCAGCGGCGATGCTCGCGACTGCCGCGCTGGTGGCTCCGCCGCTCCGGCGGGTGGTGGTGCGGACGGAGGACGATGGGACAGGGGGACACACAGACGGAGAGACGGAGGGGCCGGGGGACACGCAGAC
>JAAXZI010000183.1 GCA_012719955.1 Phycisphaerae bacterium
CGGCTTCCACGACCAGGTTCGCCAGGTGCCGGCCATCCCTGGCAAAACGGCACATGACGGGGCCTCCTGTTGGGCTTTTGGACACTCTAACATACGGGAGGCCCTATTTTTTCTGCAGTAAATTGTGAGACAGGCTGAGTGGCACGATGAGCCGTGGCACAATAAGCCGTGCCACAATGTGTCGTGGCACACGGATCCACGCTCTCTGAGGCCTTCTCTCGCTTGCCGCCAGCGAAACCGGTGTGCGAACCCCGGGCACTTCTCACATTAGCACTTTTTCACTTTCCCACTGTCCCCATATCCTCACCACCCGGTTCACTCCAGACCCTCACCATCGCACCATCGCACTTTCCCACTTTCCCACTTTCTCACCTTCCCACTTTCTCACTTCCCCTCTCCGCCCAACTCACTTAAGATGCCCGCACCAGATGTGCCATCACACAAGGAGGCGATACATGGCGACCCAGAAACTGGCAATTGACGGCGGCCCGAAGGCCGTTACCAACAAGCTGATCGGCTGGCCCCAGTTCGACGAGAAAGCCATCAAGGCTGTCGAAGAAGTGCTTCGCTCCGGCAAGGTCAATTACTGGACCGGCCCCAAGGGCATGGAATTCGAGAAAAAGTTCGCCGAGTGGCAGGGCAGCAAGTACGCCATCAGTGTGGCGACCGGCACGGCCGCCCTGCACGTCTGCCTGGCCGCCCTTGGCATCGGGCCCGGCGACGAGGTCATCGTCCCCAGCTACACCTTCATCGCGACCAGTTTCTCCGTCGTCCAGGCCGGGGCTATCCCGCGTTTCGCGGACGTCAATCTTGAAGACCACTGCATCAGCGTGGAATCGGCCGAGAAACTCGTGACCCCGCGGACCAAGGCCATTATTCCAGTCCACCTGTACGGCAACGTCTGCGACATGGACAAGATCAACGCTTTCGCCAAAAAGCACAACCTCTTCGTGATCGAGGACAACGCCGAGGCTTTCGGCGGCAGCTACAAGGGCAAGAAGACCGGCACGCTCGGCCACATGGCCGCCTGCAGCTTCTGCCAGAACAAGACCTTCACCACCGGCGGCGAGGGCGGCATGGTCACCACCGACGACGAGGAGCTCGCCTGGCAGGCCCGCAGCTTCCGCGATCACGGCTACGACGTGAAGGAGCGGCTCAACCTGCTGGCGTTGGAGCAGAAGCTGCCGTACATCCACAACCGCGTCGGCTGGAACTACCGCATGACCGAAATGCAGTCCGCCATCGGCCTGGCCGAACTCGAGCGGATGGACACCTGGAACATGCCCACCCGCCGGCGAAACGCCGCCATCCTGATCGACGCGCTGCGCAAGCTGCCGCAGATCAAGTACCTGCCCATCGATACCCCTGAACGCCGCAACGGCTGGTACACCATGGCCTTCTCGCTGGACATCGAGAAGATGAACTGCGACATCATGCAGTTCGTGAAGGCCTGCGGCGCCGAAGGCGCGCCCTGCTGGAAGGTCTTCTGGCCGCAGTGCCACACCGAGAAGGCCTTTATGGAGAAGAAGGGCTTCGGGAATTCGGGCTTCCCCTTCACCTCGAAGGAATACGCCGACCCGGCCAGCGTGGATTACAGCAAGGTCGAGGTGCCCAACGCCCGCTGGCACGAAACGCACACGTTTACGTGCTTCGCGTACCCGACGTACACGGAAGAGGACATGAAGCAGATCGCGGCGGCGATCACGAAGGTAGTGGAGTACTATGCGAAGTGAATGACTAATGTCTAAATCCTAATGTCTAAAGAATGACCTGATGACTAACGGACCAATGACCAAACTGGGCGACACGGAGGGGCGATTCCCGTTAGACATTAGGCATTCAGGCATTGGACATTCTTTAGACATTGGTCATTAGACATTAGTCATTTACCAATGAGTGAGGTTTGCCATGCCAAAGACCGTTCGTTGGGGCGTTCTCGGCTCCGGCGGCATTGCTCGTCGCAGGACTATCCCTGAGGGCATCATCCCGGCCGACAACGCCGACCTGACCGCCGTCTATGACATCAATCGCACCGTCAACTACGAGGTTGCCGGCGCGTTCGGTACGAAGCCTGTGGACAGCATCGACGATCTGCTCAAAGCGGGGATCGACGCCGTCTACATCGCTACGCCGGCGAACATGCACTATGAGCAGGTACTGGCCTGCGCCAAGGCCGGCAAGCACGTCCTCTGCGAAAAGCCGCTGGGCATGACCGTGGATGAAGCGCGGGCGATGATTGCCGCCTGCGAGAAAGCCGGCGTCCAGCTCGGCACGGCCTTCATGATGCGCTACCAGACCCAGCACCAGGCGGCCCTCAAGCTGATCCAGGACGGCCGGCTGGGCAAGCCCGCCTATGCCCGGGCTCAGCTTTCCTGCTGGTATCCGCCCATCGAGGGCGCCTGGCGGCAGGATCCGGCCACCGGCGGGGGCGGCTCGCTCATGGACATGGGCGGCCACTGCATCGACCTGCTGGAAATGTTCTTCGGCCCCGTGCGCGAGGTGAGCTGCTTTATCAACTCCAGCGTCCACGCCTACAAGTCCGAAGACAGCGCGGTAGCCATGCTTCGTTTCGAGAACGGCGCCCTGGGCAGCGTGGATACCTTCTTCTGTATTCCTGATAACAGCAGCAAGAACGTCCTGGAGCTATACGGCTCCAAGGGCTCGGTCATCGCCTCCGGCACCATCGGCCAGGGGCCGGCCGGTCAGATGACCGCTTACCTGGAAGCGGACGCCGCCGGCTATGACGCCACCCAGTCTCGACCGACTGGCGAGGGCGTCCCCATTGCTCCCACTCCGGTCAACACCTACCAGGCCGAGATCGAGGACTTCAGCCGGGCCCTGCTGGAAGGCCGATCGCTGGCCCCCTGCGCCCAAGCCGGCCTGCGCAGCCAGCAGATCCTGGCCGCCTGCTACGAATCCGCCCGGACGGGTCGAACCGTCACCATTGCCTGAGCCGGCCGGTGGGGCGGCGGAGAGGAATGCCTCGGTGAACCTCTGTTCAGTTCCCCCGGCTGAACAGCTTCTTCCACTTTCCGGCCTGCTGGTCCCACCAGCTTGGACCGGCGGGGCGGGTCGTGGGCGGCTTCTCGCCGGCGCGCAGGAAGGGGTTGGCCGTGTTGGCCAGCCACTGGTTCCAGGCGTCGGGGTCGTAGTGGTGGGTGGTGCCGGTCAGGGCGATGAGTGAGCGTTCGGCCGTATCCGCCACGCAGAAGTCGTTCTCGCGCAGGGCTGCCAGCAGCGGGGCGAAGACCCGCCGGTCGCGGAACAAGCCCAGGGCCCGCAGGGCGGTAATCCGGGCCGAGCGGGGCGATTTGGGGCCGGACAGGCTCAGGAAGATGTCCAGCGCCGCACCGTGGTCGGGGCCAGTGACCCACCCACGGGCGGTGAGGTCGGCCAGGGCGAACGCCGCCGCGTCGCGCAGATCGTCGCTGGCCGGCAGTGCGTCGCTCTTCGATTCAGGGGTGGCCTGAAAGATGGCCAGGAGCGTCTTGACCGGCCGGCTGTCGTCGTAGCGCGTGAACGCGCTGACCGCCACGCAGCGGACGTGAGACGAAGGATCGGTCCGGGCGACCGCGTCCAGCACGCTGAAGGCGTCGTCACTGGCCACATAGCCGCTTTCGCCGATGGCGGCGACGGCCATCCGGCGGTCATCGGCGCTTGGGGCTTCCAGGGCCGTCTGGTAATTCTGAGCGGGCGACCGCCACTTCCAGGCGCGCGTTCCCCGGTCGGAACAAGCGGGGAGCGTGGCCATCAGCAGGGCCAGGACGACCGCGGGAAGGCCTTTCCGCATGGGGCGAGCGGCCGACCTGATCTCG
Source organism: Phycisphaerae bacterium (assembly GCA_012719955.1). Classification (GTDB taxonomy): domain Bacteria; phylum Planctomycetota; class Phycisphaerae; order UBA1845; family PWPN01; genus JAAXZI01. The sequence goes on from JAAXZI010000183.1 coordinate 3,816, forward strand.
TCGGGGGGCGGGCATCCTGGCCGCCTCGATTCATTGAACTGTGAGCATCCTGCCGGCCTGATGGGCCGCGAAACTGCTGTATTAGAAACCGCACTCGTGCCCGTTCCGGTTGCATGGTGATGTGCACCGTCGTGCGTGAACGGCCGGTACGGAGCCCGGCCGCTACACGGGGATGGCCGGTACGGTGCTTGGCCGCTACGGGGGAACGGCCGGTACGGAGCCCGGCCGCTACAGAGGCGGCGCAAGGCTGATGGTCTGCGTGGGAGGCTGGAACCGGCATCGCACGCAATGCCGCTCGACACGAGGAGCCTAGACGGCCTCTTCCTCTTCTCCGCTGGCCAGGAGGAGGCTCTCGTTGAAGAACTGTTCGGGCGTGACCCAGGTGACGTCGCGGATGGGATGGCCGAGGAACCGGCCGCCGATTTCGCGGAAACGTTGTGGGTTGTCGCTGACATAGCAGCGAAGTCTACCTTTGCCGGAAACACCCGACAAGGCATCCGCCTCAGCGAGCATCTGGCGCGCCTGGCGGGCGGTGGCGTCGGCCGAATCGACCACTTGGGCGTCGGGCATCAGCTTGGCGACCGCCTCTCCGATCAGCGGGTAGTGCGTACAGCCCAGGACTACAACGGCGGGGCGGAGCAACCGCACGTCTTCGAGGTACTCCCGCAGGAGCATCTGGAGAATGGGGTCGTCCGCCCCGCGCCCCTCTTCGATGAGGGGAACCAGGCTTGGGCATCGCTGCTGGATGACCGGCGTATCCGGCGAAAGATTGGCGATCGCCCGCGGATAGGCCCCGGAGGCGACGGTCGATTCGGTGGCCAGGACGGCGACGGTGCGCCCCCTGGCGTGGCGGACGGCCTCGGTCGCCCCGGGCTCAATCACGCCCAGCAGAGGCACGGGAACCCGGCTGTACAGCTCCGTGAGGGCGGCGGCGCTGGCCGTATTGCACGCCACGATGACCATCTTCGGGTTAAAGCGCAGCAGAAAATGGCAATCCTGCTCGGCGAACTGCAGGACGGTCTGGGTGGACTTGGTCCCGTAGGGCACGCGTGCCGTATCGCCGAAGTAGATGATGGTCTCGTTGGGCAGGTGTCGCTGCAGCGCTCGGACCACGGTCAAACCGCCGAGGCCGGAGTCGAATACGCCGATGGGTTGGTTGTTCATGGGTCCGCTCATCCGCAAGCTGGAGGCGGCCCATTGCGACAGGCCGCCGGGCCTCCGTGCGTGGTTACATGATACCATAACTATCGAACGGAGTCGCGGAGAAAGAACAGAGAAAGAGGAGGACTGTGAGGGGAAGGGGCGTCGGCACGCGAGACGTACGGTGGTGAGGAGAGCTCAGGCTGGAAAGCCCCGCTCACTCGTAGTGCGTCCACATGCGGAGCACCTTAACGATTCTGCCTTCTTCAATAACCTGATAGACAAGACGATGCTGGATATTGATACGGCGAGAAATGGCGCAGGTGAGATCACCTCGCAGGCGTTCATACGGGGGTGGAGTCTGGTACGGGTCCTTCTGCAAAATGGCCAGCAGTTTTTCCGCCTTTTCCCGGAGCCCGGCAGCAGAGAGCTTCTTCGCATCCTTTCTGGCCTGCGCGGTGTAGACGAGCGTCCAACTCACCAGCCGGGCTCCTTCGCACATTTCTCGACGGGGGTCTTCATCCCCCGGACAATGGACTCCCTCATTCCGGGAATGGAGAGCAGGTAAAGCGTCTCCTCAATGGAGCGCCAATCCTCTTCGGACACCAGCACTGCGCCGCCGCGCTTCCCGGAGATGTGGATCGGCTCGCGTGACTCGCTCACCTCGTCCAGCAGGCGATAGAGCCGCTTTCTGGCCTCTGTTGCGCTTATGTTCGTCATGGCGGTCTCCCATGTTGTCGTACGTATTAGCGTACGTTTCTCCGGCCGTATTGTCAAACGCAGCCGTTTCGTCTGAGGGAGCGCTCTCCCACTTCGCTTCTCCCTTTGGTGCAGGACTGGCGCGCTCGCCCCAGCGCCTAATTCCATGTCCCGCCGGTTCTTGCACCCTCGCGCCGCATCGGGTACCCTTACGGGCTTATTACGGAGGTTTCCTATGTTCAAATCACAAGTGGTTGCTGGCGATAAGGTTGCGTCGGTTTTGGATCAGGCCATGAAGGCCAACGGGGGGCTGCTGCGGCTCGCGCCGAACTGGGTACCGCGTTCGTTTATGCACCCGGGGCGGCGGATCAAACTCCATCCGGATGACTGGTACGCGTACGGCACGCATCGTGGCGGCATCGACGAGCGCTGGTTCGGCAGCACCACCGAGGCCATGAACGAAGGCCGGGTGCCCGACGAGGGCCTGAGCTACGTGACCTTTGAGGGACAGCGCTTCCTGCTCAAGGACGCGGTGGTCAAGGGCGGAGCCCGGATCGTCGGCAAGAAAATCTGGGACACCTATCAGAGGTGGCCGGTCTACTCCAAGTTCTTCGACAACATGGGCCCCATTCCGCACCACATGCACCAGCAGGCCCAGCATGCCAAACTCACCGGCCAGGAAGGCAAGCCCGAGGCCTACTACTTCCCGCCCCAGTACAACAACGTGGACAATAACTTCCCCTACACGTTCATGGGTCTGGAGCCCGGCACGACCAAGGCCGATCTCCGCAAGTGCCTGGAGAACTGGGACAAGGGCGACAACGGCATCCTCTACCTGTCCCGGGCCTACCAGCTCAAGCGCGGCGAGGGCTGGCTGATTCCGGCCGGCGTGCTGCACGCCCCCGGTTCGCTGTGCACCTACGAGCCGCAGTGGGGCTCCGACGTGTTCGGCATGTACCAGAACATCGTCGAAGGCCGCTACGTGCCCTGGTCGCTGCTGGTCAAGGACGTGCCGCCGGACAAACATCAGGACCTCGACTACATCATCGACCAGCTTGACTGGGAGAAGAACGTCGATACCCACTTCTACGAGCACAACGCCCTCAAGCCGATCGTGGACAAGGCCGCCAGCGGCCAGGGCTACACCGACAAGTGGATCGTCTACGGCCACATCGATGGCAAGCAGCTCTTCTCGGCCAAGGAGCTGACCGTGGAGCCGGGCGCCAAGTGCGTCCTGAAGGATCCGGGCGCGAGCTGCTGGATCACCGTCCAGGGCAAGGGCCGGATGGGCAAGCTCAACCTGCAGACCCCGGCCATGATCCGCTTCGGCGAGGAGACCGAGGACGAGGTGTTCATCACCGCCGAGGCCGCCCAGGCGGGCGTGGAGATCGAGAACACCGGCAGCGAACCGCTGGTCGGCCTGCGCTACTTCGGGCCGGATACGCATGAGAAGGTGCCGATGGTCGGAGACTACCGCAAGGCGCAATGACGAATGCCTAAGTCCAAATGTCTAAAGAATGACGAATGACCTAACGCCCTAATGACTAATGGAGACCGGAGCCCGCGGGGGCGTGGGGCGGCGTCGGAGAAGACGTACGACCTTGAAGAACGCACTGCGCGCTTCGGTGAGGCGATCATCGCGTTTGCGAAGAAGATACCGGTGAATCCGGTGACCGAGCCGCTCATCGGTCAATTGGTGAGAGCCGGCACCAGCGTCGGGTCGAACTATTGCGAAGCCGATGACGCCGGTTCTCGAAAAGAGTTTCGCTATCGGATCAGTGTCTGCAAGCGTGAGTCCAGGGAGAGTAAATTCTGGTTGCGGATGATTGCCGCCGCCGTCCCAGCGCTGAAGAACGATGCACGGGTCCATTGGCGTGAGGCCAAGGAGCTGAACCTCATTTTCGTGTCCATCTATCGAAAGACGAATTCCCTCGCACGCTCCGAGCGCGCGGAGTGAGGCGTTTAGTCATTAGTCATTAGGGCTTAGCCATTCTTTAGACATTGGTCATTAGGCATTAGACATTTGCCGCCATGGGCTCTCTCCTGAACAACTGCCCTTTCTGCGACTACTCGCTGGAGGGCCTGCCAGTGGAGCACACCTGCCCGGAGTGCGGCCGGGCGTTTGACCGGCGCTGGCGGGTGTTTGGGCACCGTCGTCGTTGGGAGCGGTTGAGCCGTGGATGGCGGGTGGCCGCGGTGGGCGGCTTAGCGCTCGCACCCATCTACTTGGTGTTCGGCTTTCTGCGTTGGCCTCACGTCATGGACTGGACATCATATGTAGTGATTGGCATCTATTTGATCTACGTGGCTCGCCGGTTGTTCGCGATTCCTGCAAGCTTCATCATCGTGGGGTCCAACGCCGTGGCATCTTTCGACCGTGGCAAGATGAAGTTGCAGTGGTATCCCCTGGATCAGGTAACAGAGGCAGAGGTCGATTTCCGGGACCGGCTGGTCCTGTGGGCCGGCGCCCGGGATCTGTACCGCATCCCCGTGCATGCCGGCCGGACGGAGGCCGAACGCTGCGAGGCGTACATCAACTCGTTGATTGACAGGGACGGCTGAGGGTGGGATTATTGCGCCCTGTGGATGGCGGGTCGGGCTCGGCATCGGTGAGCGCGCACGATGGTACGGGATCCGGGATCGTCGGAGGAGCTGTTGGAGTGCTGTCCTTTTTGCGACTACCGGTGGGAGGGATTGCCGGTTGAGCACTATTGCCCTGAATGCGGTCGGTCGACCTTCGGTGGCGGGTTTCTCAATTCGTTCGTGAGCGGGGCTTGTTTGCCACATGGGCAGACCCCACGTTAAGGAGATTTTCGATGAGCGGTGAACACAAGAATACGTTTCCGAAGCTTCATAACGCGGCCTGGCCCGGCGTGGTCGGCAAGGGCCCCGGGGCCGAGGAGCCGGCCATTGACCTCGATACCATGCTCGACCTGACCGCCGCCGCCGAGGTGGACGGCGTCAAGTTCGACGGCGTGGATATCTTCCTGTTCGCCCCGCACGTGGACATCGACGCCTCCGACGATGAGCTCAAGCGGATCGCCGACAAGATCGCTGCCCGCGGGCTCAAGGTCGGATCGGTGGTGGCCCCGATCTGGGGGCCGACCGGAGGCGGATCGGCCCTGGGTGATGCCGCCGAACGCAAGAAGTTCATCGAGCAGGTCCGCAAGGGCTGCCGGATCGCGAAGTTCTGGCGGGAGATGGGCCTCCGGCCGTACGGCGCGGTGCGGATCGACTCGTCCTGCGGGCCGGACGTCTGGTATGCCGATCCGGCCGGCGGTTTGAAGAAGATCGTGGAGACGTTCAAGGAGGCCTGCCGGGTGGCCGAGGATTTCGGCGAGAAGCTGGCCGCCGAGGGCGAAGTCTGCTGGGCGGGGATGCATAGCTGTCGGACCATGCTGGCCACGCTGGAAGGCGTCAACCGGCCGGACATCCTGGGTTTTCAGGCCGACATGGCCCACACGACGCACTACCTGATCGGCACCAACGCTCCTGAAGACCGCATCCTGCCGGAGAATTTCGACTGGAGCGACACGGCTACGTTCGAGCAGGCGTACAAGAAGATGACCGACGCGCTTCGGCCGTGGACCATTGACTTCCACGTGGCCCAGAGCGATGCGACGGTGAAGGGCTCCGGCTCGCACGACAAGACCGGCCGGCACTGCCTACCGGACGACCCCAACGGCAAGCTCAATATTGTCCGCGAGGCCGGGTACTGGATGCGGGATGGGCAAGGCCAACTGACGAAGAAATTCCGCCACATCTGCTGGGACGGCTGCATGTTCCCGAACGCGACGATGATGAAGCCGGAGACGTGGAACAGCATCCTGGCCACGATGATCGCCGTGCGGGATAAGCATGGGTGGACGGAGTAGGCTGCCAACTAAACGGCCGGATTGGCTGCGGCGGCAACTTGAGGGCCCGCCGAGGTTGTCAGTGGTCAGTTGTCATTTGTCAGTAGTTGGGTCAGTGGTCCTTTTGTCAGTTGTTTGTGACACGATCCGCTGTGGAGGCTGCTGATGCAGCAGCCAGAGAGGGGATAGCTGCGCATTGCTTCGAGTGAGCCCGATCCGATCATGACCTATCAGCGCTTCGAGGATCTGCCCGTCTGGCAGGTGGCCATGCGCTTGGCTGAGCGGGTGTTCGCGCTGACCGAGGATCGCAGCTTCGCCGGCAAGGGTGACCTGCGCAGCCAGTTGCAGCGGGCGGCCATCTCGGTGGGCAACAATGTCGCCGAAGGCTTCGAGCGGGGGACGACGCAGGAGTTGCTCACCTTCCTGTACATCGCCAGAGGCTCGGCGGGCGAAGTCAGATCCATGCTCCTGCTGGCCGATCGACTGGCTTGCTTCGGGCATTTGAAATCTGAAATTTCAAATTTGAAATCGCTCGCCGAGGAAGTTTCACGCCAGCTCCGCGGCTGGGCCGACAGCTTGCAGAACTCACCCATCACCGGCCAACGCTATCTCAATGAGCAGACGCGCCGCAGGGACCAGCACCGGCGCCGTGCAGACGCGTACTGGCGCAAGTTGGAAACGGACCACCGACAGCGCATGCAAGGCAAGCCTGACACGTTGAGCAGCTTGGTTGGAGCTGCACCCGCATGCAGAGCCGTCGGGCCAAAGCGAACCCGAGGGGCTGCGCCATCCCTGTGATGTGTCAGCCGCTCATGCATCATGCCTCTTCGTCCCTTACATGTCGCAGGCCTGTTGGCCTTGCCTGGCATGGTTTGACGCCCCCGCCCGACTCTGGCTACCATACGCTTCGTTGTCACAAACAGATGCCCTGGGCGCTCCTGGCGTCTTGGCGGTTTAACTTCAAGGAGGCGAGTCATGTCCAAGCCGTTGAATGTCGGCGTAATCGGTTGCGGTTTCATGGGCCGGACGCATACCAATGCGTACAAGAAGGTCTACAGCTTCTTCAAGCCGCCTTTCAAGCCCGTGCTCAAGGCCATCTGCGACACCAACGCGGACAAGGCCAACGCCTTCGCCGAGACCTGGGGCTTCGAGTCCGTCGAGACCGACTGGCGCAAGCTGCTGGCCCGCAAGGACATCGACATCGTTGATATCTGCACGCCCAACAACACCCACAAGGAACTGGCCATCGCCGCCGCAGAAGCCGGCAAGATGATCATCTGTGAGAAACCCCTGGCCATGAACACCGCGGAAGGCCAGGAGATGGTTGCTGCCGTCGAGAAGGCCGGCGTGCCCAACCTGGTGTCCTTCAACTATCGCCGGGTGCCGGCCGTCACCCTGGCCAAGAACCTCATCGACTCCGGCCGGCTCGGACGGATCTTCCATTACCGGTCCGTTTTCCTGCAGGACTGGACGATTTCCTCCGATCTGCCCCAGGGTGGCGATTCGCTCTGGCGCCTGGACGTGAAGGTGGCCGGCTCCGGCGTGACCGGCGACCTGCTGGCCCACTGCATCGACACGGCCATCTGGCTCAACGGCCCCATCAAGAGCGTGACGGCCATGACCGAGACCTTCATCAAGCAGCGCAAACACACCCAGACCGGCAAGGTCGAAGAGGTGGGCATCGATGACGCCTGTGCGTTCATGGCCCGGTTTGCCAACGGCTCGCTGGCGGTGTTCGAGTCCACCCGCTACGCCCGCGGCCACAAGGCCCTCTATACCTTTGAGATCAACGGCGAGAAGGCCTCCATCGCCTGGGATCTGCACGACCTGCACCGGCTCAGCTATTTCGATCATCGCGACGAGTCCATCGTCCGCGGCTGGCGTTCCATCCACGTGACCGACGGCGACATGCCCTACATGAAGCACTGGTGGGTTCCCGGCCTGCAGATTGGCTACGAGCACTCCTTCGTGCACCAGGTGGCCGATTTCCTGGAGGGCGTGGACAAGAAACAGCCGGTCGGCCCGACCTTCCGCGACGCCCTGGAGACGCAGAAAGTCTGCGACGCGATCCTGGCCAGCGCCAAGACGGGGCAGTGGGTAGAAGTGGGATAGAGTTCTCAGTGATCAGTTTTCAGTTGGGGGGCGGTCTGTCGTGCGGGTCGGGTTTGAGGATC
>JAAXZI010000184.1 GCA_012719955.1 Phycisphaerae bacterium
CCCCTTCCTACTCCCCCTGTCGCCTTGTCTCCTTGTCCCCTTGTCCCCTTGTCTCCTTGTCGCCGCCGGCGTGCGTCACGCGTCGCTTCGAATCCGCCCGCGGACATATCGGGCTATTGGGCAACAGGCGGCGGCGTCGAACGGCTGGCAATCCAGCCCTCCAGCAGGCGGAAGCCAACCGCCAGGAGCGTCGGGCCGATGAAGACGCCGATGAAGCCGAAGGCCATCGCGCCGCCCAGTACGCCCAGCAGGATCAACAGGAACGAGATCTGGCTGCCCTGGCTGATGATCATGGGCTTGATGACGTTATCCACGCTGCTGATCAGCAGGCCCCAGAGGAACATGAAAATGCCCCAGCCGATGCTGCCTTGGTAGAAAAGCCAGATCGTGGCCGGTATCCAGACCAACGGCGGGCCGGCAGGCACCACCGAGAGGAAGAACGTGAGCAGGGCCAGCAGCGCGGCCCGGGGCACGCCGGCAATGGCCAGGCCGATGCCGGCCAGTGTCCCCTGGGCCAGGGCGGTGCCCAGGATGCCGTATACGACGCCACGGATGGTCGCGGCGCCCAGGTCAAGCAGCCGGCGGGCCTCCTCACCGGCCAGCCGCTCGCCGGCGGCGGTCAGCCGGCCGACGACCGACAGGCCGTCGCGGTAGAGGAAAAAGCCGATCAGCACGCTCATGGCCAGCTCCGCGACACCGCCGGCCAGGGCCATCACCGCGACCAGCAACCAGCCGGTGGCCGGTTCGATAGCCTGGCGAAGGAGGGCATTGAGCCGGGCGCTGTCGCCGACCAGCTCCTGCCAGAACGTCTGGATCAGCCCCCCGGCCAGCGGTATGCGTTCCAGCCAGGCCGGCGAGCCGGGCAATCCGCCGGCCAGATAACCCCGGGCGAAGGCCGCGAAGTCTTTCACGTCTTCGGCCAGGCTCGCGCCGATCACGACGAACGGAGCGAGCACGACCGCGGCCACAATCAACGTCATCAACAAAGCCGAGAGCGTGCGCCGCCCGCCCAGCCAGGCCTCCAGTCGCCGGTACAACGGCCAGGTCGCAAAGCAGAAGATCCCCGCCCACATCAGCGAGGAGAGAAACGGTTTTAAGACCAGGAAGCACCCGACGATCAGCAGGCCGAGGACGACCAGCAGCAGAAGACGTTCAATGGTGCGAGATGGCTGTTCCATGCCGGTGTGGTAACGGCGGCGAGGGGGGTTGTCAATTGTTCGTAGGGTTCAGGATGGAGGGTTCAGGGTTCGGGGTTCAGGGTTCAGGAATGAAGGGTCGGGGGTCCGGGATTGGGGTTTAGGGTTCTGGGTTCCTTGAGCCGTGCAAGGGCAAGACCAATGGCGGTTACCGCCGCAGCGTTGTCACCACAGGCGGGTAGGATGATGTTTGATTCTCTAATTCGGCAATAGCGTCCGAGGGCCGGCTTTATGATGTTTGCGGATCTGTTCGGGTAATGTCCGCATTCCCATCACGCTGCTTCCAGCGGCGTTGCCGCCGAAAGCGGTTTCAGGCCAGCCGTTTTACGGCTGGTTCGCGGCCACAATAGCCCCTCACTTCTCACTCAATCGACAGTCCGCAGGGCGTTTATAATGTTTGAGAGACTAAACCGGTAATGGTGGGCAAGCCCGGCTGAAGCCGGAGTGAATCCGAGGCTGGAGATGGGTTTGTCGCTTGGGTAATCGCCAGTGGCCCCGAGAGGGGCCAGGTGAGAGTAGCCACCAGTGGAGCGAAGCGGAACTGGTGGTTGCAGGTGCCCGGCGCACAAGTACCCGCCCCGGCAGGGGCGGGGTGAGAGGCTGGTGAGGGGTCTCACGCCGCCCCTGCCGGGGCGGCAGGAAGAATCGGGCGGGCTCTGAACCACGGGTTCCGCTTCGCTCCACCCGTGGCTACTTTCTCGCCGCCCCTGCGGGTCGTGTGTCCACCTGAAGGTGGCGATCTGTGGTGCTCTCCATGCCCTTTTCTGATTCTGTCCGATTCAGCCGGCTTTAGCCGGGCTCACGGTTGATGCCGTCGGCACCCTCATCGGTTGTCCAAATCGCGAACCCACCTCATGAAGAGGTGGGCCACCCGGCGGTTACCGCAGTAG
>JAAXZI010000015.1 GCA_012719955.1 Phycisphaerae bacterium
CGCCCCTCGTCCCTCCCCAGGGTCCCTGTAACCATCTGCATATGAATTCCCGCTCCCCGCGCGCCGATGTTGAAAGGCGATTGTGAATCAGGAGATACGATGGACGCAGCAACGCTAGAAGCACCGGCTGTTGGTCATTCTCGGACGCCTCACCTCGCCGATGCCGATGGCGAGTTTATATCGGGCGAAGGGGTCGTGGTGGATGTGCTCGGTTCGCACCCGGCCGGCGTACGCACCACCCGCGAGCAGCTTACCGCGCTGCTCAACGCGGAGTTGGGCCGGCTGGATCCCCTCACCGGGCAGATCCTCAACATGGACGTGGCCGGCATGGCCAACATGCTCCTTCGCGACGCCCTGCGCGAGCACGCGTCCGATATCCACCTGGATCCGCTCGAGGACGGCCTGCAGATCCGCTTTCGCATCGACGGCGTGCTTCACGACGCCGCCCAGCTCACCCGCGAGGAGGGTCAGCGGCTTATCCGGCACTTCAAGGCTCTGGGGGGCCTCGATCCGGTGGCCAGCTTTCGGCCGGAGGATACTCGTCTCACCTATGTGCTCGATGAACGCGAATTGGATGTCCGCCTGGCCTGCGTGCCCTGTATGGGCGGCCAGAAGCTGACCATTCGCATGCTTGAACGCAGCCGGGTGGCGGCCCAGATATCCGAACTGGGCATGGGCGAGCTCTACCTGCAGCGCATTCGTCAATGGCTCACCCACATGAGCGGCATGTTCCTGGTTACAGGCCCCACCGGCAGCGGCAAGACTACCACGCTCTATGCCCTGCTGCACGAAATGAAGCTCCTCGACCGCAGCATCGTCACCATTGAAGACCCGGTCGAATACCAGATCGACGGCATTACCCAGATGCAGGTGGACAACGAGCGCGGCCTGACCTTTGCCGAGGGCTTGAAGGCCATGCTCCGGCTGGATCCGGATTTCCTGCTGGTCGGCGAGATCCGCGATCCGGTTTCCGCCCGGACGGCCGTCGAGGCCGCGGTGACCGGCCGGGTGCTCATGAGCACACTGCACAGCCGCGACCCGATCGGCACGGTCACGGCCCTGCGGCAATGGGGGATGGACGACCACGAGATCGCTTCCGCGCTGGAAGTGGTGGTCTCGCAACGGCTGGTCCGCCGGCTTTGCCCACATTGCCGTCGGCCCGCTGCTCCGCGAAAAGATCTGGAATGCTGGGCGGCCAGTCTGGGATGGTCCCTGCCGGAACGGGTCTGGCGACCGGTCGGCTGCAACGCCTGCAGGAATATCGGTTACCGGGGCCGCACTGGTATCTTTGAGATCTGGTATCTTGACGAAGAGGACCGCGACCTGATCCTCAGTCACGCCCATGAAAGCACGCTCCGTCGCCGCCTCAAGAATCGCCCTGGCGGGGTGCTCTTCGCCGACGGCCTGGCCCGGCTGGAATCCGGCGAGACCAGCCTGGAGGAGCTGCGGGTGGCCTTGGGCGACTGCGCCAGACTCTACAAGGAGGCCTCTCTGTCGCATGGGGCGAACCGTGGCGACGACGGGACTCCGGCACAGGCCGAGGCGACGGCCTGACATCTCATAACAAACAGCAAGGGAAAGCCCCTAAGTACACAGGGGAAGAGCGGTGGACCGGCGGACGCATGATCCGGAGGGGAATCATGCGTACCGCCGCGTTTTATTGCGCTATTGCGGTCACCGCGCCGGATGGGGCGCGAGCCCACATGCCTTGTGGCTCAGGGTCGGTGACAACCTCGGCGGAGCAGAGAAGTGCCAATCTGAGCCCGAAGCGCCAGCGAGGGACCGGCGAAGCCCAATTCTGAGCGCGAAGCGCAAGCGAGGGTCGCCGAAGCCCGCTCAGCCGACCCGCGCTTGCGCGTCGGACTCAGTCGGCCGTGCTGCGGGCTCGATCGGCCGTCGCCGTTCCTGTCACGGGCCCTGCGGCTCAGAATCCTGATACGCATTGCCAATCGTCCGCTCGGCGTGGTGCCGAGCGATGCACGGACGCGCCAGGTCATGAAAGAAGCTTCATGCGCGCGATGTCATCTCTCGCCTGTCGAGACGGCGACAGATTGGACGGCCTATCATCAGAAACAGGTGTTGCGTTTCCGTCTGTTCTCTTGACGCAGTCGAAGGAGCCATACTCATGCCGACGACGATAAGCAGGAAAGAGTCACATGCACCGGCCAAAGGGAATGGCAAGGCCGCCGTGAAGCGGTCGTTTCCCGCCGCGCGAGCGCTGGCCACACCTACCGATTTGAGTTCAACAGCGGTTCAGGCCGTCACCGAAGCGGTCAATCCGCTGGTGGCCGACGCCTTCGCCCTGTATACCAAGACCAAGAACTTCCACTGGCACCTGTCGGGCCCGCACTTCCGCGACTACCACCTGCTGTTTGACGAGCAGGCCGAGGAGATCCTCGAATCGATCGATCTGCTGGCTGAGCGGGTCCGCAAGATCGGCGGTACCACCATCCGATCCATTGCCCACATCAGCCAGTTGCAGACGATCCAGGATGATAACGATGAGTTCGTCTCAGCCGAGGACATGGTACGGCGGCTCATGGAAGACAACCGGCACATGGCCCAGCAGCAGCGCGCCGCGATCGCGGTCTGCGAGCGCCATGGTGACTCTCCCACCGGCAACATTCTTCAGGATATCCTCGATCGTACCGAGCGGCGCACCTGGTTCCTCTTCGAGGTGCTCCAGCGGGGGAATGGCTGAGGATGTGGAGAACACCGGGCTTAAAGGAGCTGCAAACACATGAGCGCTGTATCCAATTTGGAAGAGGTCCGAAAGGCCGATCACGCCATTGAGCCGATCTTCCTGCGACGCTGGTCGCCGCGGGCGATGAGCGGGGAACCCTTAAGCGAAGAGGAGTTGCTGACACTGTTCGAGGCGGCGCGCTGGGCGCCTTCCACCTACAACGAGCAGGAGTGGCGATTTCTTTACGCCCGGCGCGACACCCCGCAGTGGCCGTTGTTTTTCGATCTGCTCATGGAGGCCAACCAGGTGTGGTGCCGGCGTGCGGCGGTGCTGGTCGTGGTCCTGGCCCGCAAGGTCTTCACCCGAAATGGCAAGCCGAACCCCGTCCACGTCTTCGATTGCGGCTCGGCGTGGGAGAACCTCGCGTTGCAGGCCACCGCGATGGGATTGGTGGCCCACGGGATGGCCGGCTTCGACTTCGACAAGGCCCGAACCGCACTGCGCGTGCCGGAGCATTTTGACGTGGCGGCCATGTTCGCGCTGGGCCGGCCGGGCGATCCCGCCGAACTGCCGCCGGAATTGCGCGAACGCGAGATTCCCAGCGACCGCCGTCCGGTGGAAGAGAGCATCTGTGAAGGCCCATACGACCCGCGGAATAACTGGTGACGGGTCTGTAAAGGAGATATGGAACCGTACTTGAGCACAGCCGAAGGGCGGCGGCTGCTCCGGAGCCGCGGTGGGGAGGAGCCCTGGCGGAAGTGGGGACCGTACGTGGCGGAGCGCGCGTGGGGGACCGTCCGTGAGGATTACTCGGCGGACGGTTCCGCATGGACGTTCCTCACGCATGATGTGGCCCGCTCCAAGGCGTATCGCTGGGGCGAGGATGCTTTGGCCGGCTGGTGCGACGATCGCCAGATCCTGTGCTTCGGGCCGGCCCTGTGGAATACGCGCGATCCCATCCTGAAGGAACGGCTCTTCGGTCTCTCGGGTGTTGAGGGCAATCATGGCGAGGACGTCAAAGAGCTGTTCTATTACCTCGACGCCACGCCGACCCATTCGTACATGAGATTCCTGTATAAGTACCCGCAGGCCGCTTTTCCGTACGACCTGCTGGTGCGTGAGAATGCCCGCCGCACACGTCAGGAGCCGGAATACGAACTGCTGGACACAGGCATCTTCGACACCGGCCGGTACTTCGACATCGAGATCGAATACGCCAAGGAGTCGCCCGAGCAGACACTGATCCGCATTACAGCCACCAATCGCGGGCCTGAGCCGGCGCCGCTGCATCTCATTCCCCAGGTCTGGTTTCGCAACCGATGGGCCTGGAGAGCTGGCGGCACAGGTGAGCCGGTCATTGAGCCGGTTACCGGTGGGGGTGAGACGGTGGAACTGCGTTGTCGGGAGCCGTTGCTGGGCGACCGTTTCCTCAGTGCAGCGGGGCATCCTCGCGTGCTGTTCACCGACAACGAGACCAACAATCACCGGCTCTATGGCGTCCCCAACCGCAAGACGCACGTGAAGGACGCGTTTCATGAGTTCATTGTGCACCGGCGGGCTGAGGCCGTCAGCCCGGTTCTCCGCGGGACCAAGGTGGGGCTGCACTATGAGTTCACTATTGCTCCAGGCCAGAGCGTGCGGCTCCGGCTGGTCTTGAGCCCTCGACGCCATGACGATTTGCTCGCCCGGCACGATGCCGTCTTCGACCGCCGGCGCGAGGAGGCCGATGAGTTCTACGCGGCCGTGCATCCGGACACCCTGACCGACGAAGAGCGGCGTCTGCAACGGGCGGCTCTGGCCGGGCTGCTGTGGACCAAGCAGTTCTACCACTACGACGTGCACACCTGGCTGCACGGCGACAACCCGAAGGCCCCGCCGCCGCCCCAGCGGCTTCACGGGCGAAACAGCGCCTGGCAGTCGCTTTACGTGGACGATGTCATGTCCATGCCGGACCGTTGGGAATATCCCTGGTTCGCGGCCTGGGACCTGGCCTTTCACACCATCCCGCTGGCGATGGTGGACATCGACTTCGCCAAGCAGCAGCTCGAATTGCTGCTGGGGGAGAAGCTGATGCATCCCAATGGGCAGATCCCGGCCTACGAATGGGCTTTCTCCGACGTCAATCCGCCGGTGCAGGCCTGGGCCGTGTGGCGCGTGTACAACATGGACAAGCACGCCAACCGGGAACAGGGAGACCTGACTTTCCTGCAGCGGTGCTACCACAAGCTGCTGATGAACTTCACATGGTGGGTCAACCGCAAGGACCGCATGGGACGGAATATTTTCGAGGGCGGCTTTCTGGGGCTGGACAACATCTCCGTCTTCGACCGCTCCAGGCCGCTGTCCGACAACGGCTGGCTCGAACAGGCCGACGCCACCGGCTGGATGGCGTTGTTCTGCCTGAATCTGATGGCCATGGGCCTGGAACTGGCCCAGCGCGACACGGTTTACGAGCACCTGGGGGCCAAGTTCTTCGAGCACTACATGTACATCTCGGCGGCCATCAACCAGGAGATTTCCGACGGCGTGAGTATGTGGGACGAGCGCGACGGCTGGTACTACGACGTGATTCATGAGCAATCGGCCGGGGTGGACCGTGCCGAACCTTTGCGCGTACGCTCGCTGGTCGGCCTGGTGCCGTTATTCGCCGCGCAGGTGCTGGAAGAGCGATGGTATGTAAACTTGCCGCATTTCCGACGGCGTTACGAATGGCTGATGACCAACCGGCCGGAACTGGCCGGCGGGATGGCCTGTGTCTGGACGCCCGACGGCCGCAAGTGCCTGTTGAGCATCGTGAATCACGATCGCTTGCGTCGCATCCTCGGCCGGGTGCTGGATGAGGACGAGTTTCTATCCAGCTACGGCATCCGCTCGCTGTCTCGCTATCACCTCGGACATCCGTTTGTCCTGCGTTGGGGCGGGAAGCCGCTGACGGTCTGTTACGAACCGGGCGAGTCGACCAGCGCGCTCTTTGGCGGCAACAGCAATTGGCGCGGGCCGATCTGGCTGCCCACCACCTTCATGCTGACCACTGCCCTGCGCGTATACGACCGCTTCTATGGCCGGGCCTTCACGGTGGAATGCCCCACGGGTTCCGGCCGGTTCCTGACGCTCAATGAAGTGGCCATGGAAATCGCCCGGCGGGTATGCAGCCTGTTCCAGGCCGATGCCACGGGCCGTCGCCCCATCTATGCCGGCTCTTCAACGGCCGGCAAGCAGTTTGACGACCTGCCGCTCTTCCACGAGTACTTCCATGGGGACACCGGCAAGGGCCTGGGCGCCAGCCATCAGACGGGCTGGACCGCTTTGCTCGCCAAGTACCTGGAGCAGTTGAGCCATACGCGCAAACGCGGGTGATCCGGCCAAGCCGCCACCGATCGGACGAGCCTGGCGGCACGAGATCCTCCTGCATGAGCCGGAGGCCGACCGGACGTGCAGGCTCAAGCGAAGTACGTGGGCTCAGGAAAAGCGCGCAGGCTCAGGCAGGGCATGTGGGCTCGAAAAGCGTGCCGGCTCAAGAAAAAAGAGGACTGCGCATAACGGATCATCCGGGCTACGCGCATCGGCGTGAGCAGGCCGGCAGGGCGCCGCAAAGGATTGTGTGATAAGCAATTGCGCGAGGTGGGGCTCGAACCCACACGCCTTGCGGCACAGGATCCTAAATCCTGCGCGTCTGCCAATTCCGCCACTCGCGCGGTGATGCCGCTCTGGCACGAAGTCGCGGTTATCTTAGCAGGAGCCGGGCGCGAATGCATGCCGATTGGACGACCGGCCAAGCCCTGCGGGGCTGCTCACCCAAAGCTTGCGGAGTTGCTTACGGAAAGCCCGCGGCGCCGCCTAACAAAAGTGCGCACACCCGACCAAGAACCTGGAAATTTAGGTAAACACCCACATCTGCGGCGTGAGCTGGTGAGGTGGAAGGTGCGCGGGCGGGGGATGACTGGAGGAGATTTTGGGTTTTCGTAACATGTTGTATGTAAATAATTTGTGGTTTTCAGAGGGCGTGTCTGGCGAGGTTTGGAGAGAATTGGCCGCAGCGATCGGCGGGGGTAAATTGTAGAAAAAACGGGCGTGACAAACACTTGACGCTCGCGTATACTGTAAGCGCCTTGCAGGAGTAGTCAGGCGGCAACTCGCAGGCTCAAGCACATGCCGCCACCTTCAGGCGTCCATTTCCAGCGCTCGTCGGCTTCCACCCTGTTGGACCGCTGAGTTGAATCCCTGAAGGGTGATGCGTTTCGCCTCTACGGCTGGCCGAATGGTTTGGCTGATGAGGGGCGGGGGGCGTCTCTTTGCTGGCTGGCTGGACGCAGGAGGCGGTGGGGTTTTCGACCGCATCGTGATGGCCGGAAAACCGATCATTGGCCTGGCCGGTGGAATTGGCTCGGGCAAAAGTACGGTTGCATCGGTCCTGGAAGATCTGGGAGCGAGAATCATCTCCTCCGATCGTCTCAATCACGAGGAGCTGAATTCCCCCGAGGTTTTACGTTACCTGTGTTCATGGTGGGGGCAGGGCGTGCTGCTGTCGGATGGTCGGGCGAATCGCGAGGCCATCCGCCGCATCATCGCCGCTGATTCTGCCGCGCGAACGAGGCTCGAAAAACTGGTTCATCCGCGGATCGCGGCTCGCCGGGAAGCGCTGATGAAAGCCTACGAGGCCGACCCGGCGGTTCGAGCCATCGTCTGGGATTCGCCGCTGCTGTTCGAGGCCGGATTGGCCGGACAGTGCGACCGAATTATATTCGTGGAGGCGCCGCGGGAGTCACGTCTGGCCCGGGTCATGCGCGACCGGGCATGGACGGCTGAGGATCTGGATCGATTGGAGAAATCCCAGAAACCTCTGGACTTCAAGAGGGAACGCGCGGATTATATAGTCGTCAACAATTCCGATATGGAAGATCTTCGTCGCCAGGTGAGCGACGTCTTTTCGCACATCCTTTCCGGTAACTGAATACTTGGACAACGGAACAGGAACAAGCACTCGCACGGGGTAGCACCCCTTAACATCACACCATCAGGAGGATTTGGTCCCATGGCGAAAGCCAACGACAAAGCAAAAGGGCAAACGGGTACCAGCGGACGCAAGCGGCCGAGGTCCAGCCCTGAGGCGCAGGATGCGCACGTCGCCACCGTGAACGGCAATGGCGGGCAGATCGACGAGATCGAGACCTCCGTGCCGGCCATCGACGAGGAAACGCATCAGAAGTACGAAGAGGTAAAGCGCGGCGACCTGCACATCAAGGATCTGCAGAGGCTCGATGTCCAGGCCCTGCATGAGATCGCCAAGCAGGAGGGGCTCACCGAGTACACCGGTCTCTCCAAGAGCGAGCTGATTTTCAAGATCCTCAAGGAACGCATCCGCCAGAGCGGGCTGATGTACGGCGAGGGCGTGCTGGAGATCCTGCCGGACGGCTTCGGCTTTTTGCGCAACCCCGAATACAACTACCTGCCGTGCCCGGATGACATCTACGTGAGCCCCTCGCAGATTCGCCGGTTCGGCCTCAAGACGGGGCATATCGTGGCCGGCCAGATCCGGCCGCCCAAGGAGTCGGAGCGCTACTTCGCCCTGCTGCGGGTCGAGGCCATCAACTTCGAAGACCCCGAGCGCGTCACCGAGAAGACCAACTTCGAGGATCTCACGCCCCTGCACCCCGGTCCCAAGGATCCCAAGACCGCCAAGCTGGGCGTCGAGGGCCGCTTCCGCCTGGAGACCACGCCCGACGAGATCAACATGCGGATCGTGGATCTGGTCACGCCCATCGGCAAGGGCCAGCGTATGCTCATCGTGGCCCCGCCGCGCACCGGCAAGACCGTGCTGCTGCAGAAGATGGCCAACGCCATTGCCACCAACGAGCCCGAGGCCTACGTCATCATCCTGCTCATCGACGAGCGGCCTGAAGAAGTGACCGAAATGCAGCGGGCCACCAAGGCCGAGGTCATCTCCTCGACCTTCGACGAGCCGGCCAGCCGGCACGTGCAGGTGGCCGAGATGGTCATCGAGAAGGCCAAACGCATGGTCGAGTACGGCCATGACGTGGTCATCCTGCTCGACTCCATCACCCGCCTGGCCCGCGCGTACAACACGGAAGTGCCGCACTCGGGCAAGATCCTCACCGGCGGTGTGGACGCCAACGCCCTGCAGAAGCCCAAGCGCTTCTTCGGCGCGGCCCGCAACATCGAAGAGGGCGGCTCGCTGACCATCATCGGCACCGCGCTGGTGGACACCGGCAGCAAGATGGACGAGGTCATCTTCGAGGAGTTCAAGGGCACTGGCAACGCCGAACTGCACCTGGATCGCCGCCTGGTCGATCGCCGCGTCTGGCCGGCCATCGACATCAACGCCAGCGGTACCCGCAAGGAGGAGCTGCTGCTGGCCCCCGAGGAGCTGGAGCTCATCTACAAGCTTCACCGCGTGCTGTCCGACATGAACCCGGTGGAGGCCATCGAACTGCTGCGGAACCGCCTGATGAAGGTCCGGACCAACGCGGAGTTCCTGATGACGATGAATTTCTGATTGGGTCAGTGGTCCGCAGTCAGTGGTCAGTTGTCGGCGTCGGTTGCTGATAACGGTCGCTGCCGGTTCGAGGACTTTTTCCCGCGGTGAGAGATACAGTCAAGCCCGCTCCGCGCATTGCGCGGGGACGGGCTTGACTTGCTTTATCGATTTCGTCACTATGAACGGACGGGAGTAGCCGGCCATGTCCGCGATAAACTCACCTCGTTTGGCCGCCGTTCTGAGCCGGGAGAACTTTGTCTTGCGCGATGATCTGCAACAGGACAAGCGGGCGGCATTGCGTGCCGTGGTCAGAATGTTCACCGATTTCAATATTCCGTACGTCATTACGGGCGGGCTGGCGGTTCAACTGTATAACTCCGGGATGCGCCCGACGGTCGATGTGGATGTGGTTTCCCTTCGAGACCCCTTTGAGCGTCTGAAGGAAAGTGATCCCTGGCGGACGTATGGCTTTGAGCTCGTTTTTGACCATTGCCGGCACATCAAGCTGAAGCACCTGGAAGGAAACGTCGAGGTCGATATCAACGTCGATACCCGGTTCGCTCGGCTCGTGGAGGATCCGATTGTCGAATGGATCGACGGTCTTGAGGTAAGGTTCTGCTCGCCTTTCAAACTTGCCCTGGCCAAGCTTCGTACGCAACGATCCGACTGGCCGCGCAGCCCGGTGAAGCGTCGCCAGGACTATCTTGACCTGCTGGGGCTTCTGGCGGTGCATCCGGAGATTGCCGATCCGCTTCGAACGGACCCGCTCACCACGGACGAGATGCGGCAGGTTCTGGACATGGCTCTGAACGAACTGCGTACAGGAACCGGCGACGACCTGCCGGACGAGAGCGTGCCGGGTTAGTGTCCATTCGGGTTTCCCCGCTCCGCGAGCCATCGTGCAGGAACGGCCGGTACGGGAGTGAAAACGGCCGGTACGGAGCCCGGCCGCTACGTGGGACACGGGCATCTTCCTCCCCTCATCCCCTTGTCTCCTTGTCCCCCTGTCTCTCTCCCCTCGATCTCCCCGCCTCGACCAACGGACCGACCTCCCCTCAGACTACTGCCTGGCAGGATCTTCCTCCAGACCGTAGCGTTTCATCTTCTTGTAGAGCGTCGTGCGGTTGATCTCCAGGATCTGGGCGGTGAGCTGGCGGTTCCAGTTGTTGGCCCGCAGAGCCTGCTCGATGATCTGACGCTCGGGGCCCTCCAGGGCCTTCTTGAGAGAGGTGGGGCGGTAGATGCCTTCCGCGGGGGCCGGAGGGCCGCTCTGTTCGAGAAGGTGCTCGGGCAGGTCGTTAGCATCGATGTGGCGCCGGCGGGTGAGCACGACCGCACGCTCGACGACGTTCTCCAGCTCGCGGACGTTGCCGGGCCAGCCATAACGCTGCAGGGTCTGCAGGCAGGCGTCGGTGAAGCCGGCCACGTCTTTCTTGAGTTCCCGGCGATAGTGTTTCAGGAAATGATTGGCCAGCAGCGGAATGTCGCCCAGTCGCTCGCGCAGGGGAGGAAGCTGGAGGGTGACCACGTTGATACGGTAGAACAGGTCCTGGCGGAACTTGCCGGCCTGCACGGCCTTCATGAGATCCTCGTTGCTGGCCAGGATCACGCGAACATCCACCTTCTGCGTCTTGTTGGAGCCGACCGGCTCGAACTGCTTCTCCTGGAGGACGCGCAGCAGCTTGACCTGCAATGCGGGCGTGGCCGAGGAGATCTCGTCGAGGAAGATGGTGCCCTTGTCGGCGGCCTTGAACTTCCCCTCCTTGTCGGCCACCGCGCCGGTGAAGGCGCCGCGAACGTGGCCGAACAATTCGCTCTCCAGCAGCGATTCGGGCAGGGCCCCGCAGCTCACTTCCACGAAGGGCTTGTCGCGGCGCTCGCTGTGATGATGAATGGAACGGGCGATGAGCGATTTACCCGTGCCGGATTCGCCCTGGATCAGGACGGTGGTGCGCGAATCGGCCACCGCCTCGATCAGGTCGAAGATCTTGAGCATCTTGTAGTCGTGGCCCACGATGTTGCCGAGCCCGAAGCGCAGGTCGAGGGCCTCGCGCAGCGACTGGTTCTCGCGGATGAGCGACTGTTGCTGGAGGGCGCGTTCGATGACCAGGCGGATCTCGTCGTCGATGATGGGCTTGGTGAGATAATCGTACGCGCCCATCTTGATGGCCTCGACCGCGCTCTCGATGGTGCCGTAACCGGTAATCATCACCACCACGATGTCCGGGAAACGCTGCCGGATGGTGCGGAGCAACTCGAACCCGCTCGAATCGGGCATGTTGATGTCGCTGATGACCAGGTTGTAACGGCGTTTTTCGAGTTCGGCCATGGCCTCGGCGAAATTGCCGGCGCCGGTGGGTTCGTAGTCCTCCAAACGCAGGAATTCGGACAGCGACTCCACGATGATCTTGTCGTCGTCAACGATGAGGATACGCGGCTTGACGCGGTCGGTGCTCATGGTTCGTTCTCACTCGGTGGTGTCTCGGACTCCATGCCCGTCGGCTGCGACGGGGCCGAACTGGATGCGCTGTCGCCTCGCTGGCGGGCCGGTGACAGCGGCGGGGGGGCGGCCGGGCGGAAGCCGGCGCAGCTTTCGATCGGGATGCGGATGGTGAAGATAGTCCCGCCCCCGGGGCGACGTTCCGGCACGATCCGACCATTGAGCTTTTCGACAATGTCCCGGCAGATGGCCAGCCCCAGGCCGGTGCCTTTGCCGGGCTCCTTGGTCGTGAAGAACGCCTCGAAAACTCGCTCCATCGGCTCCGGCAGGCCCACGCCGGTGTCCTCGAAGCGGATCAGTGCCTCGCGGTCCACCACCTGCGTGGCGATGGTCAGCGTGCCGCCCTGAGGCATGGCATCGATGGCGTTCTTGATCAGGTTGCAGAACACCTGGAAGAGGTTGCTGCCTCTGGCGGCGGGCATGCCCTCGCTGTACTTGCAGATGATGGAGACGCCGGTGGCCAGGGCCTTCTCGGACATGACCTTGACGGCTTCTTCGACCATGGCGTTGAGATCGGTGTGGTCGAAGGTGGTCCAGCTTCCGCGCGAGAAGGAGGCCAGCTCGCGGATGATCTCGGCCATGCGCATGAGGCCGCCACGGGCCTGCAGGAGATACTCGGGAATCTTTTCGGTCTTGCCCACTTCCCCGGCGCGCAGGGCGAGATTGAGATAACGAAGGATGCCGTCGAGCGGGTTATTCAACTCGTGGGCCACGCGGGCGGCCAGCTTGCCGACGGCGGCCATGCGCTCGGAGACGGCCAGACGCTTCTCCAGGCTGGCGGCCACAGTGATGTCCTCAATGACCAGCGTCCCGCCGGTGACCGGCCCGCCCTCGGTCTCGGTGAGAGGGATGCACAGGAGGTTAAGCAGCCGTTCCTGCCCCCCTTCGTCGCGATAGAGGACGTGCTCAAATCGACTCTGGTGCGCGTGTTCAATCACGTCGCGCAGGGCCTGGCGCCAATCCCGGTATTGGGCATCAACCGTGCCGGCCGTGAGGGCCGTATCAATGGAGTGATGATCGCGGACCAGAAAGCTGGCCGCGGAGTTGTGCTGTACGATTTCAAGCAGGGAATCAAATACCACCAGCCCCAGCGAGAGGCATTCGAAGACCCGCTGCCCGGTCGTGCTGAGACGCTGCGGGCGGAGTGGGGCGGGCGATGAATCAGATGACGAAGCTGCCGTGGACATTCCCTTTCCTGTGATGCGTCGGTGCAACGCGGCCTGTTGCGATAAAAAAACATACCAAATGCCAAGGTTGCGGGTCAAGTTGAATGTTGACGGAAAGCGACACGGGGTTATGGCCCACGGATTATCCCAGGGGGGCGGGCCTGCATTGGGCGGGTGGCAGTGGGTCAGGCGGGATCCTGGGGTGCTCCGGTCTGGCCGGATTGTTGTGAACAGTGGGGACGGGGGATATAGTAACGCTCGATTTCATGAGCGGCGTCGTTGGAGCCGGCTCGTGAGTCAAGTTCAACTGGAGTTATGGCGTGGCTGTTGGGGTTCCGCGCGAACTCGGGCCGGACGAATACCGGGCGGCGATGATTCCTGCCGGTGTGGATGGGGTCCTACACTATGGCATGGCGAACATGCCGGGAGCTGCGGGCCGGACGAGCACGTTCGCACTTGCCAATGTGACCACGTCATGCATGATCCGGCTGGCGGACCTCGGCCGTAAGACGGCCTGCGTGGCCGACCCGGGGCTGGTCAGTGGAATCAACCTGCGGAAGGGGCGAGTGACGGGGCAAGCCGGCAGGGGCCACGATGGGCATGAACTATCGTCCGGCGGCCCCTGGCGGACGTAACAGATACTGAGAGTTGGTTTGAAGCAGGGATGGCTTGAACGGTTCGAGCCCGCCGGAAGCCTCATACGGAGCGGCTTTTGCACCTGACCCGGCCCACTGGACAGCGGGATTTCCCTCCATGAAAAAGTTCATTGTGTTACTCCTGGTGATTGGCGCCCTGGGGGGCGGGTATTACGCGGTGCGCAAGTACGCGCGGATCGACATCGGGGCGATCAAAGGCGAAACCAGCTTTACGACGCGGGGCGATCTGGACATTCCCATCACCGCGAGCGGTCACATTCAGCCGGCGAGCGTGAGGCGGCTCAAGAGCAAGGCCAGCGGCGAGATCATCGAGACGCCGTTTATTCTCGGAGCAATGGTTCGCCAGGGGGATCTGGTGATCAAGCTGCTGGATGTGGATGAGCGGCGCAGTGTGGAGCGGGCCCAGACCGACCACAACCGGGCCCAGATCGCTCTGGAGCAGGCCCTGCTCAACCTGAAGCAGCGAAAGGGGCCGGCCCAGGAGCTGGCCCTGGCCAAGCTCAAGAGCGCCGAAGCGCGCCTGCAGAAAGCGAACGCGGATTTCGAGTTCCGCAAGAACCTGCTGCTGAAGCAGCACGGCATCAAGGTGCCGGATGACTGGACCGAGCTGGCCAACAACTGGCCCACGGACCGGATCGAGTTTCTGCCGCGGGAGGAGTTTGTGCTCTACGCCACCACCCGGCTGGATGCGCATGCCGCCGTGCTGGCCGCCCGGGCTGAGCTGGACCAGGCGGAGCTGGCCGTCAGAATGGCCGAGCAGGAGGTGGCGACCGCCCGGGAAAACGTGGCCGCCACCAAGGTGGCGCTGGATGACGCGCAGGAACGATTGAACGAAACGGAGATTCGGTCACCCATCGATGGCATGATCCTGGCCCAGCCGGTGCAGGTGGGCGAGATTTCCCAGGGTGGCAAGATGACCATCACCGGCGGCACCCTGCTGGTGGAGATTGCCGACATCTCCCAGATCTACGCGGTGGTCAACGTGGATGAGGCCGACATCGGCCAGATTCACACACTGGCGCCGGCGGAAGCCCGGCCCGGTACCGCCACGCAGCCCGCTCTGGACCTGACTGAGAAGGCAGCCCGGGACGAGATCCAGACCGTCAAGGTGAGGGTGGAGACGTTTCCCGATGAGGATTTCAGAGGGGTGATTACCCAGATTTCACCCCAGTCCGAGAGCGTCGCGGGCGTGGCCACCTTCAAGGTCTGGATTCAGATCGTCAGCCCCAATCGCGACAAGCTCATCGGCCTGCTGAACACGCAGGCGGAGGCGCACTTCACGGCCAAGGCGGTCCGGAACGCGATCCTGGTGCCGTACGATGCCGTTCAGAAGAACCCGCACGCGGATGGTTACGGCGTGTACGTGCCCGTCCCGCGGCCGAACTCGAACGTGCGGGAGCCGAAATTCGTGCCCTGTAAGTTCGGCGCTGATAACGGTATGGTAATCGAGGTGCGGGAGGGGCTGCAGGAAGGCCAGGAGGTCTACGTGAAGCTTCCGCCCAGAAGGGATGACCAGAAGTGAGCGCGAAGCCGATCATCGAGATCGTGAACATGACCAAGTTGTACCGCATGGGCGACTCGGTCGTGCGCGCGCTCGACGGCGTGAGCCTGCGAATTGACGAGGGCGAGTTCGTCAGCATTACCGGGGCCTCCGGCAGCGGCAAGAGCACCATGATGCACCTGATCGGCTGCCTGGACCGGCCCACCTCGGGGTCGTACCTGCTGGCCGGCGAACGCGTGGACAAGCTCAACGACCGCAAGCTGGCCGAGATTCGCAATCGGAAGATCGGGTTTGTGTTCCAGACCTTCAACCTGGTCAACCGCACCTCGGCGCTGGACAACGTGATTTTGCCGATGGTGTATGCCCGACGCGGCGGAAACACGCGGGCCATGGCCATGAAGGCGCTGGAACGCGTGGGGCTGGCCGGTCGGGCCCGGCACCGGCCGAACGAGCTCTCAGGCGGCGAGCGGCAACGCGTGGCCATCGCCCGGGCCCTGGTCAACAACCCGCCGCTGCTGCTGGCCGACGAGCCTACCGGCAACCTGGATTCGCGCACCGGCGAGCAGATCCTCAAGCTGTTCCACGAGCTGCACCGGGAGGGCGTGACCATCGTGCTGGTGACGCACGAGATGGCCGTCGCGGCCCAGGCCCAGCGGGTGATCCGCATGAAGGACGGCCACATCCTGGAAGATCGGCGCGTGGATCACGAGTATCGGCAGGAACTGCTGGCCAGCGGCATGAGGGCGACCCTTCACGACCACGTGCTGGAGCGGCCCGCGGTGGTCGAAGATGTGCCGTAAGGGGAAGTGAGAACTGAGAACTGAGAAGTGAGAAGTGAGAACTGGGAACTGGAAACTGAGAACTGAGAACTGAGAACTGAGAACTGAAAACTAGGAACTGGGAACGGATCATTCGTGTTCTTCATCCAGATTATCCTGATGTCTCTTCGAGGCCTGCGGGCTAACCTGCTGCGCTCGCTTCTGGCCGTTCTGGGCGTGATCATCGGGGTCGGGGCGGTGATCTCGGCCATGTCGATCCTGGAAGGGACGGAGCGTGATCTCCGCGAGCGATTCGAGTCCCTCGGCAGTGAGACGCTCATGGTGACGCCGGCCGTGGCCCGCCAGGCCGGGCGCGCCGGTGGATTGATTCAGACCCTGACCGTGGAAGACGCCGAGGCTCTGCTGGACCCCAAGCGCTGCCCGCACGTGAAAGCGGCCGCACCGGAGGTGTCCGGCATGGTGCTGGCCAAGAACCTGAGCCGCAATACCGAGGTGACCGTGCTGGGCACCAACGAGGCCTACGCGGAGATGTTCAACTACCGCGTGGCCGAGGGACAGGGGCGGTTCCTGACCCGGGATGATGTGGCTTCCGAGCAGAAGGTCGCCGTGCTGGGTCACGAGGTAGCCCAGAAGCTTTTCGGAAACGTGCCGCCCGTCGGGCGGGATGTCCGGCTCAAGGGTATTCCGTTCCGCGTCATCGGCGTGATGGAGCAGAAGGGGTACATCGGTTTCCGCAGCGTGGACATGCAGGTGTGCATCCCCATTACCACGGCCATGAACCGCCTGTTCGGCATCAAAAGGATCACCGGGATCAACGTGCGGGCCGACGGCGCGGCCAACGTGGGCCTGGCCACGGCGGAGATCAAACGCGAACTGCGGCGCCGTCACGACATTCGCCTGCGTGAAGGGGCCCAGGACGACTTCAACGTCATGAGCCAGGAGGAGATGCAGCGGCAGTTCAGCGATGTCACCAAGATCATGGGCTTTGTGCTTTACAGCATCGCGGGGATCAGCCTGGTGGTCGGCGGCATCGGGATCATGAACATCATGCTGGTCTCGGTGACTGAGCGAACCCGCGAGATCGGGGTGCGCATGGCCGTGGGGGCCCAGCGGTGGGACATCCTCAAGCAGTTCCTCATCGAGGCCGGCGTCATCAGCCTGGTGGGCGGCGGGCTGGGCGTGGTCATCGGCTTCGGCATGACCGACCTGCTCACCACCACCACGGAGAACCTGGTCCGGACGCATACGAGCGGCGCGGTGATCGCCTACGCGCTGGGCATGGCCATCCTGACGGGGGTAGTGAGCGGGCTGTACCCGGCTTTCAAGGCCTCACGGCTGGACCCGGTGGAAGCGCTGCGCTACGAATAGTTGCCAGTTTCCGGTTACCGGTTACCAGTTACCAGTTACCAGTTTCCAGTTGGGGTGTTGTGCGCCTACTGGCAACTGGATACTGGCAACTGGAAACTCAAATACCCAGCACATCGTGCATGTCGTACCGTCCCGCCGGCTTTCCGGCCAGCCAGGCGGCGGCGCGCAGGGCACCCTGGACGAAGGTGTCCCGGGTGTGGGCGGAATGCTTCAGGGTAATGGTCTCGCCCAGGTTGCCGAAGTGGATCTCGTGCTCGCCGACGGTATCGCCCAGGCGCAGGGCATGTACGCCGATCTGCCGTTGCGGACGCTGGCCGGTGTTGCCGTGCCGGCCGTAGACGACGTCTTCATCCGGGTCACGGCCGGTGGCCTGGATGATAGCGTCGCGGAGGGTGATGGCCGTGCCGCTGGGGGCGTCCGCCTTGAAGCGATGGTGGGCCTCCACGATCTCGACGTCATAATCGTCGCCCAGGACGGCCGCTACCTGCGCAGCCAGCTTGAACAGCAGGTTGACGCCCACGCTCATGTTGGAGGCCTTGAGCACGGGGATGCTGGAAGTGGCGGCCTCGATCCGCGCGAGCTGCTCGGGCGTATGGCCGGTGGTGCCGATGATGATAGCCCGGCGATAGGTAATGCAATGTTCGAGCCAGTGCGCGGTACCGGCCGGCGAACTGAAGTCGATCAGCACGTCGAACTCGGTGTCGGTGTGGTCCCGGATGGGCAGGCCGGTCCGGCCGATGCCGGCCCGTTCACCGGCGTCCTGACCGATGCAGGGGTGGCCAGCCTTTTCGAGCGCGGCAACGACCTTGAACCGCTCATCGGCGGTGGCCAGGGCGTAGATTCGAGTTCCCATCCGGCCGGCGATGCCGGCGATTGCAAGTTGGATCATCATCGGTTCCCTCGTCTGTAAGATGGGGGATTATCAGGAGGTTCGACGCGCAGAGCAAGCGCCCGCCGGGCCAGGGTTCCTGAGCGGTGGCCGGACGGCTCTGCAGTTTTGCACGGCTTAAGAGCCGTGGCCCATACGGTTGTGCTGCGCGGGTGGCCCACCTTCTCGGAAGGTGGGTTCACGATTTCTTCGGCTGGGGCTGGGGGGCATCCGCCTGTGGCGCCCGCCGTTCCTGTGACCAACAAATCGCGAACCCAGGTTCGGAGAACCTGGGCTACCCGTCCAGGGCGACAAGAAGACAAGGAGACAAGGGGACAAGGAGACAAGGGGAAGAGCAGGCTGGCGCTCAGGGCGGAATCCGGAATTTGAAACCCGGAATTCGCGGGTGGCCCACCTTCTCGGAAGGTGGGTTCACGATTTCGCTGTTATTCGACACTACAGCGCAAGGTCGTAGCGGCCGGGCTCCGTACCGGCCGTCATGCGCGGGCAAAACGGCCGGTACGGAGCC